>NZ_MLYQ01000019.1:0-71849 GCF_001866725.1 Bacillus sp. MUM 13 | reverse complement strand
CTGCTGTTTTTAGGGTTTTTCTTGACCACATCGCTAAGAACAGAAGTATTTATGAGAGATGTTCTTTACAGAAGTTTTCTAGCAATTTCACTTCTTCCTCTTCTAAATCAAAGTCCAAAAGCTCTTCCGATTCCTTTTCATGAATATCATACTTCAGGATTCCTTCACGGGTTTCCTCGATGGTATATAAAACCCTGATATATAAGCCTTTTTCGCTATAAAGCTCATCGTCCTCAGGAACCTCAATATCTAGGAAAAACTCATAGCGCTGTCCTGTAAGGATACCAAATGGATCAATCAGGGGCTCGGAAGTATAGGAAATAATTGTTAGCATATAAACATCCTCTCAATTTATGGAGTTGTAAGCATGGACCATAAGACCTGCTTTATTATAAAACAAACCCATGGATACGAAAAAAACACTTTATAAATAATAGCATACACAAGTACAAAACGGAAGCGCCATATCCAGCTGAAGTATAGATATGTCAAGGTTTTTAAAGGTGTTTTCAATTTATTGGCTTAGCAATTAACTGATAATTTTGCCTATACTATTTTTTTTGATTAATTTCAAATCTCTATTTATTTATATTTGAAAAAATGTTATAGTAATTTTCGATTAGTAGGAATGATTGAACATCAGATGTCTGATGTCTTAAGAATTATAGTTGGAGGAACCTGCATGTCTATCAAGTCAGATAATCGGCATTTGTATTTGCAAGTCATTGACCGGCTTAAACAAGACATAGAAGAAGGGATTTATAAAGAAAAAGAAAAATTGCCTTCTGAATTTGATCTTGCCAAAGAGCTGGGAGTAAGCAGGGCTACTTTGCGTGAGGCGCTGCGCATTCTCGAAGAAGAGAATGTCATCATACGCCGCCACGGAGTTGGAACCTTTGTTAATGCACAGCCGATGTTTTCATCTGGCATAGAACAGCTTAACAGTGTAACAAACATGATTAAACAAGCAGGCATGAAGCCTGGGACTATTTTCTTAAGTTCTATCACACAAAGTCCGGCAGAAGAAGATTTACGGCGGTTTTCATGTTCACCTGAAGATTCAATCGTTTTAATAGAAAGGGTAAGGACTGCAAACGGCGAACCGGTTGTTTATTGCATTGATAAGATACCGGAAAGTATATTGCCGGAAGCTTTTTCACATCAGGACGAATCGCTCTTCGATATCCTGGAAAAGGAAGCAAGCCGGAAAATATCACATGCAGTCGCAAAAATTGAGCCTATAGGCTATCACGAGAAGATTTCTCCAATTCTTGAATGCGACCCTGAAGCAGCATTGCTTGTATTAAAACAAATGCATTATGATGAAAATGAAGAGCCGATTCTTTATTCCGTAAACTACTTTAAGGCAGATATGTTCAGTTTTCATGTTCTCAGGAAAAGAATATAATTTTTTAAGAGACTTGAAAACGCCAACAGAATTTAAATTCACAACATTTCTACTAAATCAACTATCATTCCGTAGGGGGTACAAACCTTGAAAAAGCGTAAAATGGGCTTAGCACTATCATTGGTACTGGCTGCTGGTACACTGTTAGGTGCATGCGGCAAAAGCGATGACAATTCAAGCAAAAACGGTGATTCCAAGAAAGACAACTTTACTGTGGCTATGGTAACGGATACCGGTGGCGTGGATGATAAGTCCTTTAACCAATCCGCTTGGGAAGGTCTTCAGGCTTTCGGCAAAGACAACAACCTGCAAAAAGGAACAAGCGGTTTTGATTATGCGCAATCAAAATCAGATGCGGATTACACTACAAACCTTAATACCCTTGTCCGCAATAAGTTTGATTTGATTTTCGGAATTGGCTATAAGCTGGCTCCAGACGTAGAAAAGATTGCTGATCAGCGCAAGGATTCCAAATTTGCAATCGTTGACTCTGTTGTAAATAAACCAAATGTTGCGAGCATCACTTTTAAAGAGCAAGAAGGTTCATTCCTTGCGGGTGTAGTTGCAGCCAAATCGACTAAAACAAAGAAAATCGGTTTTATTGGCGGAGTAGACGGCGAACTAATCAACAAGTTTGAGGTTGGTTTCATTGCCGGTGTTAAATCTGTTGACAAAAGCATTGATGTAAAAGTGCAGTATGCAGGAGATTTCGCTAAGCCTGATGTGGGCAAAACAATTGCAACAAGCATGTACACTTCTGGAATAGATATCATTTATCATGCTGCTGGCGGAACTGGCACTGGAGTATTCACTGCTGCTAAAGAACTTAAGAAAAAAGATCCATCAAAAGATGTTTGGGTAATCGGTGTAGACCGTGACCAAACAGAAGAAGGCAAGCTTCAAGCTGGCGGCAAAGACTACAACGTTACATTAACTTCAATGGTTAAACGTGTTGATATTGCAGTTCAAGATCTTGCCAAGAAAACTAAAGATGGCCAATTCCCTGGCGGAAAAGTCATCGAATATGGACTGAACGAAAATGCAATCAGTGTACCTGATTCTAACATCTCTCCTGAAGCTAAGACAGCTTTGGATGAGTGGACTAAGAAAGTTAAAGCAGGAAGTGTGAAAATTCCTGCAACACGCGCAGAATTAAAATCAATGGGTTATTAATTTTCATGGAAGGAATAAATAAGCTGAAAAGCCTTTTATTCCTTCTTCTTAACTGAAAAACCAGAAAATTCAAATGAAAGACTATAAAAGATTATGGTTTTTCATTTGAACTTTCAAAAATTTCAGGCTTCACTGGCAATCTAATGAATTTGCATTCATCTTTTTAGGAGCTGATTATAATTGGAATATGTAATTGAGATGCTTAATATCCGAAAGGAATTTCCGGGAATCGTAGCCAACGACAATGTCACGCTGCAGGTAAAAAAGGGTGAAATCCATGCTCTGCTTGGGGAAAATGGAGCGGGTAAATCTACCCTTATGAACGTCCTTTTTGGGCTATATCAGCCAGAAAGAGGAGAAATAAAGGTTAAAGGAAAGCCAGTGAAAATCACAAACCCGAATATTGCGAATGAATTGGGAATCGGGATGGTGCATCAGCATTTTATGCTAGTTGATCCTTTTACAGTTACAGAAAATATCATTCTTGGAAAAGAGCCTTCTAAAGCAGGGAAGATTAATTTAAAGACTGCCAATAAAGAAGTGCACGGCTTATCTGAACGCTACGGCCTGAGTGTCAATCCGGAAGCTAAGATTTCAGATATCTCTGTCGGCATGCAGCAGAGAGTGGAAATTCTGAAAACCCTATACAGAGGGGCGGAGATTCTGATTTTCGATGAGCCAACAGCGGTCCTGACTCCCCAGGAAATAAAAGAGTTAATGGCTATCATGAAAGCTCTTGTCAAAGAGGGCAAGTCTATTATTCTTATTACCCATAAACTTAAAGAGATAATGGAAGTATGTGATCGGGTTACAGTCATCCGCAAAGGCCAGGGGATTGGCACGGTAAATGTAAGTGAAACAGATCCGGATGCCCTGGCAAGCCTTATGGTTGGGCGGGATGTCGTATTCAAAACAGAAAAAAGTGAAGCAAATCCGGCAGGCCAGGTGCTTGAAATATCAAACCTTAATGTAAAAGACTCGCGGGGAGTTTATGCAGTTAAAAATTTGAATCTTTCTGTGAGAGCCGGTGAAATTGTCGGTATCGCTGGTGTAGATGGCAACGGGCAGTCAGAACTTATCGAGGCAATTACCGGTCTTAAAAAATCCGAATCTGGAACGGTGAAAATAGGCGGAAAAGAAATCCAAAATCAGTCTCCAAGAAAAATAACACACTCGGGAGTAGGACATATTCCTCAGGATAGGCATAAACATGGGCTTGTACTGGATTATTCCATTGGAGAAAATATCGTATTGCAGTCATACAAGGATCATCCTTTCTCAAAAGGAGGCATTCTGAAATACAACAAGATTTATGAAAAAGCCAGGGCGTTGATCAGTGAGTATGATGTCAGAACTCCAAGTGAATATACACCGGCAAGAGCCCTTTCAGGAGGCAACCAGCAAAAAGCGATAATCGGCCGTGAAGTGGACCGGAATCCGGATCTTTTGATTGCAGCACAGCCGACAAGGGGTCTTGATGTCGGGGCCATAGAATTTATCCATAAACGTTTGATTGAGCAGCGGGACCAGGGCAAGGCTGTTTTGCTAATTTCCTTCGAGCTTGATGAAATCATGAATGTAAGTGATCGAATAGCAGTAATTTATGAAGGTGAAATAGTAGCTATCGTGAATCCTAAGGAAACAACAGAGCAGGAACTGGGATTATTGATGGCAGGAAGCAAGAGAATGGAAGCAGGTGGGGCGTCAAATGTCTAAGAAACTATTAAACTTATCAATTCCGGTTATCTCTGTATTGCTTGGCCTTATTGCAGGTGCCATAATCATGCTTGTCAGCGGATATGACCCTATTGCGGGCTATTCAGCTATGCTGCAAGGAATTTTCGGAGAAAGCTATTATGTCGGGGAATCCATCCGGCAGATTACTCCTTACATTTTGTCTGGTCTGGCTGTAGCTTTTGCTTTTAGAACAGGCCTATTCAATATCGGGGTTGAAGGACAGCTGATTGTTGGCTGGTTCGCTTCAGTATGGGTGGGACTTGCATTCGACCTGCCCAAAGTGATTCATTTGCCGCTTGCCCTGCTAGCAGGGGCGCTCGCAGGTGCTTTATGGGCATTCATTCCCGGACTGTTAAAAGCAAGATTCAGGGTCCATGAGGTTATTGTAACCATCATGCTGAATTATACTGCCCTGCATCTGACCAATTACTTGATTGCCAATGTTCTGACAGACAAGAAAGACCAGACGGATCCTATTCATAACAGCGCATCCCTTAGTTCTGGCTTCCTTCAGGGAATAACAGATTTTTCAAGGCTGCACTGGGGTATTGTCATTGCAATCATATGCGCCATAGTGATGTGGTTTATTCTTGAGAAAACAACAACAGGATTTGAATTAAAAGCTGTAGGATTTAATCAGCATGCTTCTGAATACGCAGGAATGAGCGTAAACCGCAACATTATCATGTCCATGGTTATCTCTGGGGCGTTTGCTGGGCTTGCCGGTTCCATGGAGGGACTTGGAACGTTCGGGTACGCTGCCATCAAAAACGGTTTTACAGGGGTAGGCTTTGACGGCATAGCCGTTGCACTTCTCGGCGGCAATACAGCCATTGGCGTGGTGCTCGCAGCTATGCTATTTGGAGGATTGAAGACTGGGGCGCTGAATATGCCGCTTGCAGCAAATGTTCCAAATGAAATAGTTGATATAGTAATAGCTTTAATTATCTTTTTTGTTGCTTCAAGCTATTTCATTCGCTTGATAATAAATCGTTTTTTCAAGAAGGGGGTGAAATAAGTGGATTTCTATCAAATTCTGCAAATTATCGTTCCAGCTATGATCGCTCTTGCAGCTCCACTTATCTTCACTGCGCTAGGCGGCGTTTTCTCAGAACGGACCGGTGTAGTCAACATCGGGCTGGAAGGATTAATGGTCATTGGCGCATTTGTCAGTATCGTATTTGATTTAACGTTCGCAGATCAGCTGGGAAGCTGGACACCATGGATTTCAGTAATTGTTGCCATGGTTGCAGCCATGATTTTTTCCCTTCTTCATGCTGTGGCTACCATAACCTTCCGTGCCGACCAGACAGTCAGCGGTGTCGCCATCAATTTGCTTGCCGTAGGATTAACGCTGTTCCTGGTGAAGCTGATTTATGGAAAAGGCCAGACTGATGTTATTCAGGCTACTTTTAATAAAGTGGATATTCCTGTATTAAGTGATATACCAGTTATCGGAAAAATCTTTTTCTCAGACGGCTATTATGTGTCATATATAGCAATTTTGCTTGCTGTAGCTGTATGGTATATTATCTATAAAACTCCAGTGGGGCTTCGTATCCGTGCAGTTGGTGAACACCCAATGGCAGCAGATACTATGGGAGTCAGCGTTTTTAAAATCAGATATTTAGGCGTTATGCTATCTGGCGCTCTTGGCGGAATCGGCGGTGCTGTCCACGCATTGACAGTAACAAATGACTTCAGTCACTCAACTATTAATGGACAGGGCTTTATGGCGCTGGCTGCCATGATATTCGGAAAGTGGCATCCGCTGGGCGCAATGGGAGCTGGACTATTCTTCGGACTAGCTCAAAGCTTGAGTGTTGTCGGAGCGAGTCTGCCATTTTTCAAGGATATTCCTCCGGTTTACCTGCTCATTGCTCCATATGTACTGACCATTATCGCACTAACAGGTTTCATCGGACGGGCAGATGCTCCAAAGGCATCCGGTCAGCCATATATTAAAGGAAAAAGATAATGTTTCCGAACTAAAGAACCAGGCAGATGCCGGGTTCTTTTTTTAGTCTTTTCTTATATATAGCTGTTTTTTTATGTGTTCTGTGAGGTCATTCCACCATTAAACCAGCTGCCAATTTCCATAACAATAAAGTTTATGGAAACAGCTTTTCTTTGAAAGGTAAAATATAATAATATTATGTTAACTAAAATTGAATAAAGTTCTTCCAGCTTGCATGAATTTTCCTTTGCCATGTATATTTGAAGTAGATGTTTAAAAGCAGTGTAACTGCTAACACTAACACAAAATGGCTTTAATATAGAAAAGGAGGACGATTTGATGGCAATTGCTTCAGATCTTATCAGGAAAATACCTGGCTGCACACTTCACATCGTACCAACAGATAAATATAAAACGAATACCATTGTTTTTAAAATGAAGGCGCCCCTTGAAGCAGAGACGGTTACAAAGCGCGCCTTGCTGCCTTATGTACTGCAAAACAGCTCTCATAAGTATCCAACAACCCCTTCTTTCAGGTCGTATCTCGATGAATTGTACGGAGCCAGTTTTTATGTGGATACTGCAAAAAAAGGGGAAAATCATATAATCAGTTTCACCATTGAAATCGCGAATGAAAAATTTCTCAGTGATTCTGAACCGCTGCTTGAGAAGGCGATTGCGCTTTTATCAGAAGTGATCTTTCATCCAAATAAAAATGGAGAGTCTTTCTCCTCTGAGGCTTTTACAAATGAAAAAAGATCGCTTAAACAGCGTATTTCTTCTGTTTACGATGATAAAATGCGTTATGCCGCTACAAGACTTGTGGAAGAAATGTGCAAGAATGAACCCTATGCACTGGATGCTTCCGGCAAAATGGATGATCTTGAAAGCATAACCCCTGAATCTTTATACACATATTATGTTCAAGCGTTAAAAAATGATCAAATTGATATTTATGTAATAGGTGACATACAAGAAGAACGTACAGAGCAATTGATTAAAACCTATATAAACCTCGAAGAGAGGACTCCTGTTTCAAGCAAAAGCGTGCAGAAGCATCCTGGAGAAGCGAATGAAGTGATTGAAACACAGGATATTAAACAGGGAAAGCTGAATGTTGGCTACAGAACCAATGTTTTGTACGGAGACCCTGAATATTATGCACTTCAGCTTTTTAACGGCATTTTCGGCGGATTTTCACATTCCAAGCTATTTATCAATGTAAGGGAGAAAGCAAGCCTGGCCTATTACGCTTCTTCAAGGGTTGAGAGCCATAAAGGCCTGCTGATTGTGATGTCTGGAATTGAAAATGAAAATTATGATAAGGCGATGAGAATCATCCATGAACAAATGAAAGAAATGAAAGAAGGCAATTTCTCGGATGATGAGTTATCCCAGACAAAAGCTGTAGTGAAAAACCAGCTCCTTGAGACAATTGATGTTGCGAGAGGCCTTGTGGAAATACTCTACCATAATGTCGTGGCTGGAACGGATATTTCGCTTGATGAATGGCTGGAGAAAACAGAACAGACTACAAAGGAAGAAGTTCTTTCAATTGCCAAAAAAGTCGAGCTTGATACTGTATATTTCTTAACAGGAAAAGAGGTGGAGGCATGATGGAGAAGATTACATTTGAACAGCTTGGGGAAGAGCTGTTTCATGAAAAAATGGAAAATGGCCTCGAAGTGTACATATTGCCTAAAAAAGGTTTTAATAAGTCATACGCAACCTTTACCACTAAGTATGGCTCTGTAGATAATCATTTCAAGCCGCTTGGCAAAAATGAATTCTTAAAGGTACCGGACGGAATTGCCCATTTCCTGGAGCATAAACTTTTTGAAAAAGAAGATGGAGATGTTTTTCAGCAGTTCAGCAAGCAGGGTGCTTCTGCAAATGCATTTACTTCATTCACAAGGACTGCTTACCTGTTTTCCAGTACATCAGAGTTTGAAAAGAATCTAAAAACACTGGTGGATTTTGTACAGGAACCTTATTTTTCGGATAAGACCGTAGAAAAAGAAAAAGGCATCATCGGGCAGGAAATTAATATGTATGACGATAATCCTGATTGGCGCCTATATTTCGGCTGCATTGAGAATATGTATAAGCACCATCCGGTTAAAATTGATATTGCAGGTACGGTTGCTTCTATTGCCGACATTACAAAAGAGCTCCTATATGAATGCTATGGCACATTTTATCACCCAAGCAACATGCTGCTGTTTATAGTCGGACCGGTAGACGCAGGGAAGCTCATGGATGATATCAGAAATAACCAATTAAGCAAGGATTACAAAGATCAGCCTGATATTCAGAGAAAGTTTGAGGAGGAACCCCCTGAAGTTGCCAAAAAGAGCCAGACAATCAGAATGAACGTGCAGACTCCTAAGGTAATGATGGGTGTAAAAGCGGTAAATGTAAACCAGTCAGGAAAAGAAATGCTGAAAGCTGAATTAGCAGCTAATCTTCTTTTGGAAATGCTTTTCGGAAAAAGCTCTCCGCTGCATGATGAGCTTTATAATGAAGGGCTGATTGATCAAAGCTTTTCTTATGATTATACCCAGGAGCAAGGCTTTGGCTTTGCATTGGTCGGCGGAGACACAGAACAGCCTGAGCAATTGACCGAAAAACTCAGGACTATTTTGTTAAGCGCTAAATCAGGTAAGGGAATCAGCGAAGAAAGCTTAAGCAGGACGATAAAAAAGAAAATAGGATCTTTTCTCCGTTCCTTGAATTCGCCTGAATATATAGCGAATCAATTTACACGCTATGCTTTTAATGATATGAACTTGTTTGATGTCGGTCCTGCCCTTGAAGAAATATCTTTCAAGGATATCCAAAAAACGGCAGCTGAGTTAATTGATGAAGACAGAATTACCGTTTGTCAGGTCCTTCCTAAGTAAAAATCGGATAATCCAAAAAGCCCTTTTAGAATCTAAAAGGGCTTGAGTCCATTCTTATTTTAATGGCGGGATATAGTAAGAAGACTTTGAGAATTACTGAATGAGTTGAAATACACTTGCCTCCCGGGGGCAGCGATGCAGGCGGGAAACCGCAGAGGGCGGAAAACAACAGATTTAATAAAAGAAGACGGGGGAGAGGAAATGGAAAAAAGATTTGTTCTTGTTACAGGAGCAAGCGGAGGAATTGGCAGGGCAATTTCAGCAAAACTTGCACACGAAGGCTATTCTCTTTATTTACATTATAATAAAAATCGGCAGGGTGCAGAACAGCTTGCTAAAGAACTTCAGCACCTCGATATAGAACTGATTCCTGTGCAGGCCGACTTGGGGGAACCGAATGGGTATAAAACACTGGCTCAAAACATCTTCAGTCTACACTCAGTAGTTTTAAACAGCGGAATGAGCCATTATGGACTGATTTCCGAGGCTGACCATGAAACGGTCAGGCAAATGGTCCAGCTGAACATAACGAGTCCCTATGAGCTCACAAGGGAACTGCTTCCAAAGCTGTTCAATCAGGAGTCTGCTTCCATTGTGGCGATAACCTCCATTTGGGGACAAACCGGCGCTTCGTGCGAGGCACTATACTCGATGGTTAAAGGAGGGCAAAATGCTTTTGTGAAAGCCTTAAGCAAGGAACTATCCTTAAATGGCATAAGGGTGAATGCAGTTGCACCAGGAGCAATTTCCACTTCTATGATGGAAACCTTTTCGAAGGATGAACTTGAGTCAATAAAAGAAAGCGTTCCAATGGGAAGAATAGGCCTTCCTGATGAAGTGGCAGAGGCTGTTTCTTTTTTGCTTTCCCAAAAAGCATCCTACATTACCGGACAAATACTTGGAGTGAATGGCGGCTGGTATACATAAATATTTTTTTAGCAGGTGAATAATATATCACTTTCCTTCACACAATAACTCTGTACTATACGAAGGAAAGGATGATCACAAATGTCTGTATTGGAAAATTGGGATCAATGGAAAAATTTTTTAGGCGACAGATTGAATCAAGGACAAAAACAAGGTCTTGAACAAGAGTCAGTCAATCAATTGGCATTTGAAATCGGGGATTATCTTGCCAAGCAAGTAGACCCAAAAAACGAACAAGAGCGTGTTTTAGCAGATCTATGGTCTGTGGCAAACGAAGATGAAAAACATGCTATTGCTTCCATGATGGTCAGATTAGTTGAAAATAATGGAACTGGCGAGTAAGAAAAGTGAAATGAAAGAGCCGGGAGCAAGCGCTGCAAGAGCCTTGTTCCCGGCTCTTTTTGTGCTGTATTTTCCAATTCTTTTACCATAAAACATCATTGCATCCGAATTTAGAGCAAAGAATTAATCTATGTAAAACATTCATTTTATTTCCATGTAAACCTATATTATCCTTAATAAGCGGTGTTTTTTTTCTGCTTATTCTTGTTTATATGAAAACCTGAAAATGAATTGCTTTTTAGAAAGGTTTTCCCTTTTAACTTGCTGTAAAATGCTATATTATAGAAGCTAGGCTAGAAAGATATACTTTTATAGGGGAAACCCGTCCGGACTGCCCGTGCGCACCGGTTTACTATACGAGGATTGATCCTGGCATTGGGAGTTGGTTTAATGGAAACTAAAGAGTGGTATTTTGAATACGAAATACAAGTGAACCGCCCTGGTTTATTAGGCGATATTTCCTCATTGCTGGGAATGCTGTCCATAAATATTGTAACGATTAACGGTGTGGATGAAGGCAGGCGCGGGATGCTCTTATATGCTGAAGATCAAAGGAATATCGAGAGGTTTCAGTCCATTCTTTTAACCATGGATACAATCAAGGTGATAAAGCTTAGAGAACCCAAACTGCGCGACAGGCTGGCAGTCAGGCATGGACGATACATCCAAAGAGATGCCGATGAAAAGAATACTTTCCGCTTTGTCAGGGATGAACTTGGATTGCTTGTAGACTTTATGGCGGAGCTGTTTAAGCAAGAAGGCCATAAGCTAATAGGGATCAGAGGGATGCCGCGGGTCGGAAAGACAGAATCAATTGTAGCATCGAGTGTCTGTGCAAATAAAAGGTGGCTGTTTGTTTCTTCGACATTATTGAAACAGACCATTCGCAGCCAGCTGATTGAAGATGAATATAATAATGATAATTTATTTATCCTAGATGGCATCGTTTCTACAAGAAGAGCCAACGAAAGACACTGGCAGCTTGTGAGGGAAATCATGCGATTGAATGCTGTAAAGGTGATTGAACATCCTGATGTATTTGTACAGAATACCGAATATACACTGGATGATTTTGATTACATTATTGAACTTAGGAATAATCCTGAAGAGGAAATTACATATGAAGCAGTTGAACAAAATGGGCGATTTTCAGATTCTGATTTTGGTTCATTTGATTTTTAAAATGGTAGGTGTTTTATTTGACGGAACTAGGAAATAGGCTTAAAGAAGCAAGAGAAGCAAAAGGAATGAGTCTGGATGATTTGCAGGAAGCTACTAAAATCCAAAAAAGGTACCTTATAGGCATTGAAGAAGGAAACTATGAAATGATGCCTGGCAAGTTTTATGTCCGCGCATTTATTAAGCAGTATTGTGAAGCGGTTGGGCTGGATCCAGAAGGTATTTTCGAGGAATATAAGAATGATGTGCCTGCAGTCCATCATGATGAATTGCCGGAGCAGCTATCAAGAGTGCAATCGAGAAAAACCATTTCACCCGGAACATCAAAATTCATGGAGCTTTTTCCAAGAATTTTGGCAGCAGTTTTGGTTATTGGCGTATGTATCCTCATTTGGGTGTTAATATCTAAATATGTGAACAATTCTGACGAAAAAACCCAAAAAAACGAAAACAAGACAAGTCAATCAGTGGACTATAATGAAAACAAAAATTCTCCTCTGAAAAAAAATGATCAGAAAAAAGGAACTGCCGCAAAACAGCAAGACAAAAACACCAAAACAGAGAAGCCTGCTGCCGAAAAACCGGTTCAAGCATTAACGAAAACCAGCATAAGCGGCAAGTACACCACCTATACCCTCAAAAATGCACAGAGCTTTAAGCTTAAGGTAGCATCTAAAGGGCAAACCTGGGTAGGAGTCAAAAATGGAACTGGAAAACTGTTTTTCCAGGGCATTCTGAAGAAAAATGAAAGCAAGGATATCGATTTTTCAAATGAAGCAGAAGCAGTCATTATAATTGGTAATGCTAGTGATACTGAGATATCTGTAAATGATGAAAAACTGGAATATGCGATTTCTCCTTCAAAAATGGTCACTCAAACTATCACAATCCAGTTTGATAAGTCGAAATAGTCATCTTTAAGGTGACTATTTTTCACTTCATTGTTTAATGGGGGCATGTAAGGTAAACTGCTGAAATTGGTTGATTGCCAATTTTTTGCTGTTTTTTTTCTGTATTTCCTCATGAAATATATATCAACAGTAAAACATACTAATTGTAAGCACATATTTGGAGGGTAAAACTGTGAATCTGCCTAATAAAATTACTATCTCAAGAATTTTTTTAATACCTGTATTTATGATTATCATGTTAGTTCCATTCTCTTGGGGCACTGTTTCTCTTGGAGATTTTACGCTGCCGGTTACACACTTGATCGGGGCAATCATATTCATCATTGCATCGGCGACTGACTGGATAGATGGTTATTATGCCCGAAAGCTGAATCTTGTTACTAACTTCGGGAAATTTCTGGATCCTCTTGCTGATAAGCTTTTGGTTTCTGCAGCATTGATTATTCTAGTAGACCTTAATCTGGCAGAACATTTATCGTGGATTGTCATCATTATCATAAGCCGTGAATTTGCGGTTACAGGTCTGCGCCTGATTCTTGCCGGAACCGGAGAAGTTGTGGCAGCCAATATGCTTGGCAAAGTAAAGACATGGACTCAGATTATTGCTATTGCGGCATTATTGCTGCACAATTTTCCTTTTGAATTCATTTCAATTCCTTTTGCTGAAATCATGCTCTGGATTGCCCTGATTTTCACTGTTTGGTCCGGTTTGGATTATTTTGTCAAAAACAAGGAAGTTTTCAAAAACTCCAAATAAGCTGCCTTAAAAAAAGCGGTATTTTAAGGGGACCGAGAAACCAGGACTGCTTCTGGCATTCTCGGTCCTTAGGCCGTTTTAAAGCCGTGGAGGTAAGCGGTAATAGTTTACCTCGCCATACTTAAGGTAAATATATGGTGTGAATGATTATAATCAGGAGGTCTTTTAATGGATGCAGAAATCATTGCAGTAGGATCTGAGCTGCTTTTGGGGCAAATCGCAAATACAAATGGGCAATTTCTTTCCAGGCAATTTGCAGAAATGGGAATCAACGTTTTTTACCATACTGTTGCAGGAGACAATGCCGGCCGGCTGAAATCGGCTATTGAAGCAGCAGAAAAAAGAGCAGACTTAATTGTTTTCACAGGAGGGCTCGGGCCGACAAAAGACGATTTGACAAAAGAAACAATATCAAAGCATTTAGGGAAAAAACTTGTTTATGATGAGGCGGCATTAGCCTCCATCAAGACCTACTTTCAAAAAACCGGGCGTGAAATGACTGAAAATAATAAAAAGCAAGCACTCATACTGGAAGGCTCGGAGGTCTTGCCCAATGATCACGGCATGGCGCCGGGAATGGTGCTGGATTCCGATGGAAAAACATATATGCTTCTCCCCGGACCCCCGAAAGAAATGAATCCAATGTTCGTTTCATACGGCCATAAAATCTTGATGGGCAAACTTGATAAACATGAAATTATTGAATCAAAGGTTCTCCGTTTTTTCGGAATCGGTGAAGCTCTGCTTGAGACAAGAATTGCTGATTTACTGGATGGACAAGGCAATCCGACAATTGCGCCTCTTGCCTCTGATGGAGAAGTTACATTAAGAATCACAGCTAAAAACGAATCCAGGGAAAAGTGCGCTGAGCTAATCCGGCAGGCTGAAAAGAGCATTATGGAACGGGTTGGCAAGTATTACTATGGCGAGGGAGAAACTTCGCTTATCAAAGAGCTGGTTAAGGAAATGACTGCAAGAGGACTTACAGTTGCAGCAGCTGAAAGCCTTACTGGAGGCATGTTTCAGGAACAGCTTACAACCATTCCAGGGGCAGGGAAAATTTTCAAGGGCGGTATTGTTGCCTATTTAACAGAAGTGAAAGAGAAAGTACTGAAGATCACTCCAGAAACTATTTCTTTACATGGAGTTGTCAGCATGGAATGCGCCGGGGAAATGGCTGTAAATATCAGGGCAATGATGGATGCTGACGTGGGCATCAGCTTTACTGGTGTGGCTGGGCCCGATGAACAAGAAGGAAAGCCTGTTGGCACTGTTTTTATAGGAATTTCAATTGGTGATAAAAAACCAATCATTGAACGGTTAAATCTTTCAGGCAGCCGGGCTCAGATCCGGATGAGAAGCGTGAAATATGGATGCCGCTTTCTGATTCACCGTTTAATAGATTTTATCTGAGGAATGGATTTGACGGTGATAAAGATTTGTCCTAATTTACACTCAAGCTTTTATAGCGGTCCGGCTCCTTTTGATCACGTTTTCTTTGGAATCATTGATGGCAGAAGCAGGGGCAAATCAATAAACAGATTTTGAGTAAAAAGGATATTTTTCTTTCATTTATTGCTTGGAAATCAAATGTTCACCAGGCAAAAACGGTATTTTGCTTTTCTTCTTAGAGATAAAAAAAACGAATGAATGTTCGATTTTTTGCTTGGCAAATGAAAGAAAAAAGTATATAGTAGAGATAGGTTATGAGATGAGCTGCAATCGTTCAATTGCTTGTTTCTGATAGCAGCATCACTGATAACACTGCCCCGGAAACAAAAGAGGGAACCAGATTAGCAGGCGGAAGAACAACAAATACATCAGGAAATTCTTACATTTAAAATAGAATGAATTTGGGCTGGATATCCGGCTGATAGATTATAGAGGAGGAACTTTAGTGGGAGATCGTCAAGCGGCATTAGAAATGGCTTTAAAACAAATTGAAAAGCAATTCGGCAAGGGTTCAATCATGAAATTAGGAGAACAGTCAGACCGGAGAATATCCACTATATCCAGCGGCTCGCTTGCACTGGATGTTGCGCTCGGAGTTGGCGGGTATCCCCGCGGCCGTGTCATTGAAATTTATGGCCCGGAAAGTTCAGGTAAAACAACAGTTGCGCTGCATGCTATTGCAGAAGTACAGGCAAATGGGGGACAGGCAGCGTTCATAGATGCTGAACATGCTTTAGACCCGGCCTATTCCCAAAAATTAGGCGTTAATATTGATGAGCTGCTGCTTTCCCAGCCGGATACCGGCGAGCAGGCATTGGAAATTGCAGAAGCACTAGTGCGAAGCGGCGCTGTGGATATCATTGTTATTGACTCTGTTGCGGCCCTAGTTCCTAAAGCAGAGATTGAAGGAGAAATGGGAGACTCCCATGTGGGCCTCCAGGCAAGATTGATGTCCCAGGGTCTAAGGAAGCTTTCTGGTGCAATAAACAAATCCAATACGATTGCTATTTTCATAAACCAGATTCGTGAAAAAATCGGTGTGATGTTCGGAAATCCCGAAACGACTCCTGGGGGACGTGCTCTAAAATTCTATTCAACTGTCCGGCTTGAAGTCAGACGTGCTGAACAGCTGAAACAGGGCAATGATGTAGTGGGAAATAAGACAAAAATAAAAGTTGTAAAGAACAAGGTTGCCCCGCCATTCCGCCAGGCAGAAGTTGATATTATGTATGGTGAAGGTATTTCCCGTGAAGGTGAAATCATTGATATGGGCTCTGATCTTGACATCGTACAAAAAAGCGGATCATGGTATTCATACAATGATGAGCGTCTTGGCCAAGGACGAGAGAATGCAAAATTGTTCTTGAAAGAAAACAAGTCCCTTCAGCAGGAAGTTGTAAAGAAAATCAGGGATCATTATAACCTGGATGGAGAACATTTTGCTGAAGCAGAAGAAGAAGATGACCAAAACGGATTAGAATTGGAAGATTGAAAACAGGGGGCTAAGCATAATGCTTGGCCTCTTTTTTTATACTTTTAGATATATAGGAAAGAGGGTTAAAACCTTGACCGGAAGGAGGCTGCTAATTTAGGTTTTCTAGCATAACGGAGCCTTTGCCTGCTTGTAAGTGATGCTTTGGCATTTGTAAATATACAGCATGGCTGCCTGTTAAGAAAGAGATCAAGCAGAGAAACTGTTTCATCCTTCTGAATATTCATAAACAGTAAGGTCAACCCCTTGACAATAAAATTTCTCAACTATACAATTAACATGTATATTTTACATTTTTTCAAACTGATACTTTAAAAAGCCAAGTGCTGTGTATTGAAGTTATGTACAATGTACTTGCTGACAGTTCAAATTAATGATGTAAAAAAAAGTTCATAGCAAGGGAGGTGAAACGATGGAACCCATAACAATCATCTCCATTTTGCTTGGCCTATTCGTCGGTGCAGTTGTTGGCTATTTTGTGCATAAAACTAAGTCTGAAAACAAAATAGCAGGGGCTAGAGGCTCTGCAGAACAAATCCTTGAGGATGCTAAACGTGAAGCGGACGCCTTGAAAAAGGAAGCCTTATTGGAAGCAAAAGACGAAATTCACAAGCTTCGTTCTGATTCTGAACGTGAAGTTCGGGAACGAAGGACTGAATTGCAAAAACAGGAAAATCGATTATTGCAAAAAGAAGAGAACCTTGACCGTAAAGATGATACGTTAGATAAACGTGAAAACCTTTTGGAAAAGAAAGAAGATTCTCTGAACCAAAGACAACAGCATATTGAAGAGATGGAAAGCAAAGTGGACGAGATGGTTCGTAAGCAGCAAACAGAGCTGGAGCGTGTATCGAGCTTAACACGCGAAGAAGCGAAGTCGATTATTATTGATCGTACTGAGAATGAACTGGCCCATGATATTGCACTTATGATTAAAGAAAGTGAAAATCGCGCTAAAGAAGAATCCGATAAAAAAGCGAAGGAAGTTCTTTCTCTGGCTATTCAGCGTTGTGCGGCTGATCACGTAGCAGAAACCACCGTTTCTGTCGTGAATTTGCCAAATGATGAAATGAAGGGCCGTATTATCGGCCGCGAAGGGCGAAATATCCGTACGTTAGAAACACTGACAGGCATTGATTTAATTATTGATGATACTCCTGAAGCAGTTATTTTATCCGGATTCGACCCGATTAGGCGCGAAACTGCTCGATTGGCACTGGAAAAACTGGTGCAGGATGGACGTATTCACCCTGCCCGCATTGAAGAAATGGTGGACAAGTCCAGGCGTGAAGTGGATGAGCATATTCGTGAAATTGGTGAACAAACCACTTTTGAAGTTGGTGTTCACGGGCTCCATCCGGATCTCATTAAAATTCTAGGACGATTGAAATTCCGTACAAGCTATGGACAAAACGTTCTGAAGCATTCTATTGAGGTAGCCCAATTGTCAGGTTTATTAGCTGCCGAGCTGGGTGAAGATGAAACCCTTGCCCGCCGTGCAGGTTTGCTGCATGATATCGGAAAGGCAATTGACCATGAAGTGGAAGGAAGCCACGTCGAAATTGGTGTTGAACTTGCTACTAAGTATAAGGAACACCCAGTAGTGATAAACAGTATTGCTTCCCATCATGGCGATACTGAGCCAACCTCAGTCATAGCCGTTCTGGTAGCTGCCGCTGACGCTCTTTCTGCCGCAAGGCCTGGAGCCCGCAGTGAAACACTGGAAAATTACATCCGCAGACTTGAAAAGCTGGAGGAAATCTCTGAATCCTATGATGGAGTCGAGAAGTCATTCGCTATCCAAGCTGGCCGTGAGGTAAGGATTATGGTCAAGCCTGAACAAATCGATGATTTAGAAGCGCATCGTCTTGCGAGGGATATCCGTAAACGGATTGAAGAGGAATTGGATTATCCGGGACATATTAAAGTTACAGTCATCAGGGAAACCAGGGCTGTGGAATACGCAAAATAAACAAAGCGGAGATTCTCCGCTTTGTTTTTTTTCTGCGGCATATATCAATTGCCGCGTTCCCTGAAAGGCTGGAGGATAGTATGATACAATGAGAGAGATGTACTGCAAAAACTTACATGTAATAGAGAAAGGGACTACTAAATATGAAATTGCTTTTTGTTGGTGATGTCGTGGGTTCTCCAGGCAGAGATATGCTAAAAGAGTACCTGCCGAAAATGAAGGAAAAATTCAAGCCGCATATCACGATTGTGAATGGTGAAAATGCTGCTGGAGGACGCGGCATTACTGAAAAAATATATCGTGAATTCCTCGGATGGGGTGCACAGGCAGTGACATTAGGAAATCATGCATGGGATAACCGTGAAATATTTGAGTTTATTGATGATGCCAAATATCTTGTCAGGCCAGCAAATTTTCCTGAGGAAACTCCAGGTGAAGGATTAAAGTTTCTTAAACTTAATCAGTATGAAATTGCCATTATTAATCTGCAAGCCAGGACGTTTATGCCTGCATTGGATTGTCCGTTTCGTAAAGCGGAAGAACTTGTTGCTGAGGCGAGAAAAAGGACGCCTATCATTTTTGTAGACTTTCACGGAGAAGCTACAAGCGAAAAACAGGCAATGGGCTGGTTTTTAGATGGACAAGTTTCAGCTGTGATTGGAACTCATACGCATGTGCAGACAGCTGATCAGCGGATACTTCCGGGCGGGACAGCTTATTTATCAGATGCAGGAATGACCGGTCCGTATGACGGTATTTTGGGAATGGAAAAAGAAGCTGTCATCCACAGGTTTTTGACAAGTCTTCCAGTCCGATTCGAAGTGCCGAAAACTGGGAGAACAGTGCTAAGTGCGGTATTAATTGATATAGATGAAAAAACCGGTAAATCCCGAAAAATAGATACGATTTTAATTAATGAGGATCATCCATTCTATCATTAAGCATCCGCCTTTTTACCGTCGTGCATAGGAGGCAATGCAGCTATCTTCGGTCTGGCCCATTTGGCGCCGCCTCTTTTCCAGGCTCTTTCCATGATAGTGTGACAAGTTATTTTCTGTGACATGTCATACTGTTTTAAAATGGTGAATATAGTATCAATGAAAAGAGTTATACCTTTTAAACAAGCGTGAAAAAGGTGGGAAAACAAGGAGGACTAGGAATGGAAATATTAAAGGTTTCAGCAAAATCTAATCCTAATTCTGTAGCAGGCGCACTTGCTGGTGTTCTAAGAGAAAGAGGAGCGGCAGAAATCCAGGCCATAGGAGCCGGTGCGTTAAATCAAGCCGTTAAGGCAGTAGCGATCGCAAGAGGGTTTGTCGCACCTAGTGGAGTAGACTTGATTTGTATTCCTGCCTTTACAGATATTTTGATTGATGGAGAAGAACGGACGGCTATTAAATTGATTGTTGAACCGAGATAATATATGATTCTTTGATAAGCCTGTTTGCAGCCTGTGCAAGCAGGTTGTTTTTTATCATATCCATATATATTATAGTAGCCAAAAGGGGTTTATTCGTGAATATATTTGATGCACATTGTGATGTGCTTATGAAGTTGTTTAACAATCCGTCATTTTCTTTTGACAGCGAATTGCTTCAATTATCATATGGGGCATTAAAAGCTGCAGGTAAAGTTCAATGCTTTGCTATTTATATACCAGAAAACGTCCATCCGGATATGAAGTTTATGGCTGCTTTATCACAGGTTCAATTATTCCATGAACGTATTTTGTCAAAGAAAGATATCATTTTCGTACAATCCAAACATGATATCGATCTTTTAAGAGAAGGGCAAATAGGGGCAATTTTGACTTTGGAAGGCTGCGATTGTATCGGCAATGATGTATTGAAGCTTCAGACACTCCTGAGACTTGGTGTTTCATCAGTTGGATTGACATGGAACTTTTCAAATCTTCTTGCAGATGGAGCCATGGAAGAAAGAGGGGGAGGTTTATCAGGTTTTGGAAAGCAAGCAGTGCGCGTTTTGAATGAAAATTTGATAACCTGTGATGTTTCGCATTTATCCGAGCATGCATTTTGGGATGTAATTGATTTGGCAGATCACGTAATTGCTTCTCATTCCAATGTATATCGCCTATGCTCTCACCCGAGAAATTTAAGAGATGAGCAGATCAAAGCAATGATTAAAAGACACAGCATGATTGGAATTACTTTTGTTCCTCAGTTTTTGACGGCAGGTAAAGAAGCCGCTATAAAAGATATATTGAATCATATAGACTATATTTGCAGTCTTGGTGGGGAAAACAATATTGGCCTTGGCTCTGACTTTGATGGCATAGACTATACTGTTGCTCATTTGGCTTCTTATAGAGATTACAGCAGGCTAATCAATGAACTGAGCAAGTTTTACCCAGCTGCCCTTGCAGAAAAAATTATTTGGAGTAATTTTTCGGAAAATTTCTACAAATAAACCGGTCATTCGATTCTATTTTTAAAAATAATGCAGAAATATGTAATATTCATTCATTTTCCATTTGATAATACCTAATTTTTTCCATATGTTTAAGTTGCATTTTTTAATGTTAAACGCTAGAATGGAAGCATTTAGTACACCTTTCTCTATCAAGAAAGAACGGTATTTTTATACATAATAATGCTGTTTTTAATGTGAGGTGCTAGTTGAGCAGATTACTATTCTAAGGGGTGTAGCGCATGATCAATCAGCTTTCCTGGAAAGTTGGAGGACAGCAAGGTGAAGGCATAGAAAGCACTGGAGAAATATTCTGTATTGCCCTGAATCGCATGGGTTATTATTTGTATGGATACCGCCATTTTTCTTCCCGGATAAAAGGGGGGCATACAAACAATAAGATTCGTGTAAGCACTAAGCAAACTAGATCTGTTTCAGATGATTTAGATATTCTTGTAGCTTTTGACCAGGAAACGATTGATGTGAATTATAAGGAACTGCATAATGGCGGTATTATCATTGCTGATGCCAAATTTGCACCTGTTTGCCCTGAAAACGCAAGCGCAGCCCTTTATGCTGTGCCATTTACGGATATTGCCTCTGAGCTTGGGACTTCTCTAATGAAAAATATGGTGGCCATAGGCGCTACATGTGCTGTTTTGGAAATGGATACGATTGTTTTCAGGGAAGTGGTACAGGAGATTTTCGGAAGAAAAGGCGAACAGATTGTCCAAAAAAATATGGAGGCCATTCAATCAGGCTATGAATCTATGAAGAGATTGATTGCAGGGAAACCAGTATCCATGGTGCTTCAAAAAGCGGACGGGCAAAAACGGCTGTTCATGATTGGAAACGATGCCATTGCTCTTGGAGCACTTGCGGGCGGGTGCCGGTTTATGGCTGCTTATCCCATTACGCCAGCGTCGGAAATTATGGAATATTTAATTAAAAAACTCCCGGCATTTGGAGGAACCGTAATTCAGACTGAAGATGAAATTGCTGCTGCCACGATGGCAATTGGTGCCGGCTATGGAGGTGTCCGCTCAATTACGGCTTCAGCCGGTCCTGGACTTTCATTAAAAATGGAAGCCATTGGACTATCAGGCATGACAGAAACCCCGCTTGTTATAGTAGATACACAAAGGGGAGGCCCGTCGACAGGATTGCCGACAAAGCAGGAACAATCTGACTTGATGGCAATGATATATGGCACACACGGGGAAATTCCGAAGATTGTTATTGCGCCAAGTACTGTAGAAGAAGCATTTTATGATACAGCAGAAGCAATGAACCTCGCGGAGGAATATCAATGCCCAGTCATAGTGCTTTCCGATTTGCAGCTTTCTCTCGGTAAACAAACGGTACAGCCCCTTGACAGCAGCAAGGTAGAAATCCGGAGGGGCAAGCTTTTGGAAGAAGATCTTCCTGACTTGGGGCCTAATGAATATTTTAAACGCTTTGAGCTGACGGCCGATGGCATTTCACCTCGTGTTCTTCCGGGGACAAAGAATGGAATTCACCATATAACAGGGGTAGAACATGATGAAACAGGAAAACCGTCTGAGTCGGCAGCCAATCGCAAGCTGCAAATGGAAAAAAGGATGAAGAAAATAAAAAACCTTTCCATATCTGAGCCGGTAGTGAAAAATGCCAAGCATAAAAAGGCAGATATCCTTCTTGTAGGTTTCAATTCTACCAGGGGAGCCATAGAAGAGGCAATGGAAAGACTGGAAGCTGATGGCATTAAAGCAAATCATGCTCATATACGTTTAATACACCCGTTTCCTGCTGATGAGCTTTTGCCCCTTATGCAAGCCACCGACAGGATTGCAGTGATTGAAAATAATGCTACAGGACAGCTCTCTAATTTAATAAAAATGAATGCAGGCCACATAGATAAAATCAGAAATATCCTGAAATATGACGGCAATCCATTCCTGCCGCATGAAATTCATTCACAATGCAAGGAGCTGTTATGATATGGCTACTTTTAAGGAGTTTCGCAATAATGTTAAACCTAACTGGTGCCCGGGATGCGGCGATTTTTCCGTCCAGGCAGCCATACAGCGGGCAGCTGCAAATGCGGGCCTGGAACCTGAAAAGCTGGCAATTGTATCTGGAATCGGCTGCTCCGGACGCATATCCGGATATATAAAATCTTATGGTTTTCATGGAATTCATGGCCGGTCCCTTCCTATCGCACAGGGAGTGAAAATGGCCAACAGGGATCTGACCGTCATTGCATCGGGAGGAGACGGCGATGGTTTTGCAATAGGAATGGGCCACACCGTACATGCCATCCGCCGGAATATAGACATCACGTATATCGTAATGGACAACCAAATCTATGGATTAACCAAAGGACAAACATCTCCGCGGTCATCTGCCGGGTTTAAGACAAAATCAACTCCGCAGGGATCGATAGAGCAGGCGATTTCTCCTATGGAGATTGCGCTTTCGGCCGGTGCAACTTTTGCAGCCCAAAGTTTTTCAACAGATTTAAAGGATCTGACAGCCCTGATTGAAGAAGGAATAAAGCATAAAGGCTTTTCTTTCATCAATGTCTTCAGTCCTTGTGTGACATATAATAAAATCAACACCTATGATTGGTTTAAAGAGAATATTACCAAACTTGGAACAATTGAAGGGTATGACCCATCAGACAGGGAAATGGCCATGAAAACAATTATGGAAAAGGCCGGCCTGATTACCGGGCTGATTTACCAGAATAAAGAGCGCCCGTCTTATCAGGAAATGATACCGGGTTATGGAGAAAAGCCGCTTTCTGCATCCAGCTTGACAGTAAGCCAGGAAATTTTTGATAAACTTGCTTCTGAATTTATGTAGAGAAATAAAAGGTTATTTTCACATTGTGAAGATAACCTTTTTTCATAATTCCGCTAACCTGCAAACAGCCATCAGTGATGATGGTGTTTTTTATGGTGACATCGGCGGCACATCATTAAATTGGTCCAGAAGTCATCCCTGTTTGTTCTGCTGTGATCTGAGCTGTTGCCTGCATTGCTGTTATTGCACCGATAGCATTTGCTTTTACTGCCTTTATTGCTAGTGTAATTTGTATTTGCTGATCTTCCTGTCATGCTTGTCTCCTCCCCGAGAGAAATGTGTTCATGCTATCTTACGCAAAAAGAGGACAAGCGGTGCGGGAAACTGCCATCTTATTTAAAAAATAGGCAGAATTGATGGATAATCAATTTGTTTTTTTTTAAAGGCTGTTTTCCGCTCCAGGATGCTCGCATACTGCGGAGCGGGCTGAGCCTCTTCAGGTGCGCCTGCTGTCCCGCTGATCCTGCGGGAGTTTGGCACTTTATGCTCCAATCAAGCTGAGTTAACAATGGGTTCTCCTCATAGAAGTCGATAAAAAACAACTGCAAAAGAGGCTAAAAATGAACCACTTGAGAAATTATCACCATTTAAAATATCATCATAAATTTTAAATGGTGCCAATTATTAAAAAAATGTCCCTCTTATAGCCACATGTCCACTCAAGGAGGACAGCGGTATTTACAACTATTTTTCTTTAATGCTAAAATACTATTATACTTAGAAAATAACATGTGCTTTAAAGGGAGAGTGTACATATTGAACGGAAAAATGAAAGCGCTTGTAAAGCATCACAGAGGATTTGGAGCAGAGCTCAGAATAGTCGATATACCTTCCATAAATGAAACTGAAGTACTTATCAAGGTAAAAGCAACGTCTATTTGCGGTACAGACGTACATATCTATTCTTGGGATGCATGGTCACAGGGCAGGGTAAATCCTCCCTATGTTTTTGGCCATGAATTTTCTGGAGAAGTCGTGGAGATTGGAGACAAGGTAACAAGTGTAAAGATAGGGGATTATGTGTCAGCAGAAACACATATAGTCTGCGGGACTTGTCCGCAATGTTTGACTGGCCAAGGGCATATCTGTAAAAATACCAAAATAATCGGTGTGGATACACAAGGATGTTTTGCAGAGTATGTGGCTCTTCCTGCGGGTAACTTATGGAAAAACCCTGCGGAGATGCCATTGGATGTTGCCTCTATTCAGGAGCCGATGGGAAATGCAGTACACACAGTCCTCGCTGGCGAAGTAACCGGTAAAACTGTTGCAGTCATCGGGTGCGGACCCATAGGCATCATGGCTGCGGGTGTTGCGAAGGCCGCGGGTGCGGCTAAGGTTATTGCTTTTGATTTAAATGATTACCGTCTTAAGCTTGCTAAAGATATGGGAGCCGATTTTACGGTTAACTCAGGACAGGAAGACCCGCTTCAACAGGCATATAATCTTACTGATGGTAATGGAGTGGATGTGGTTTGTGAGATGAGCGGACATCCTGCAGCCATCAATCAAGGCTTTAAGATGGCAACCAATGGCGGAAGGGTATCCATTTTAAGTCTGCCTGTCAAGCCAGTAGAAATTAACATAACAGATGACATAGTATTCAAGGGCCTTACTGTACAGGGAATCACCGGCAGAAAAATGTTCCAGACATGGCAGCAGGTTTCCAGTCTTCTTGCATCAGGCCAAGTAGATGTTACGCCAGTAATTACCCATCACCTCCCGCTGGAAGAGTTTGAGAAGGGCTTTGATTTAATGATGAAGGGCGAATGCGGGAAAGTTGTGCTGACACCATAAGCATTTAAATTCTTGCCTGTTGTAAAAAATGAAAATTTAAAAGGAGGATTATTATGAAGGGCTTTGAATACTTACAGAATGAACTGGATGCAATGAAGAAAGAGGGAACTTTCAGGAAGCTTGTTCCGCTTGAATCTGATCAGGGTTCAAAAGTTGTGGTCAATGGAAAAGAGGTTATCCAATTGTCCTCAAACAACTATCTTGGCCTTACCAATCATCCCCGTCTAAAAAAGGCTGCCTTGAAAGCTGTCGAAGAGTTCGGGGCAGGCACAGGATCTGTCCGGACGATTGCAGGCACTTTCTCCATGCACGAGGAACTTGAAGAAAAGTTAGCGAAATTCAAACATACAGAGGCAAGCCTGGTTTTTCAATCAGGGTTCACCACAAATCAGGGCGTTCTCTCAGCAATATTAACGCCTGAAGATGTCGTGATATCGGATGAATTAAATCATGCATCCATCATTGATGGAATCCGCCTGACTAAATCAGGACGCAAAGTATATAAACATGTGGATATGGCATCCCTTGAATCAGCCCTCAGGGAATCAAAAGAATATAGAAAAAGGCTGATTGTAACGGATGGTGTTTTTTCCATGGATGGAAACATAGCGCCACTTCCTGAAATCGTGGAATTAGCAGAAAAGTATGATGCACTTGTCATGGTAGATGATGCACATGCTTCTGGTGTGCTCGGCCAGAACGGCCGAGGAACGGTCAACCACTTTGGCCTTGACGGGAGGGTGCATATTCAGGTTGGCACACTAAGCAAGGCAATCGGTGTACTTGGCGGGTATGTTGCAAGCTCCAGAACTCTTATTGATTACCTGATTCACAAAGGCCGCCCTTTTTTATTCAGTACATCACATCCTCCTGCAGTCACAATGGCTTGCATAGAAGCCATTGATGTTCTTTTGGACGAACCTGTGCTGATTGACCGGCTTTGGGAAAATACGAGGTTCTTTAAAGCTGGATTAAAGGGATTGGGATTCAACATTGGAGACAGCGAAACGCCAATCACTCCAGTCATAGTCGGGGATGAAGCATTGTCGCACCAGTTTTCAGATCTGCTGCTTCAGTACGGCGTTTTTGCCCAGGGAATCGCGTTTCCAACTGTAGCTAAAGGGCTGGCGCGTGTCCGTACGATTGTTACCGCCCAGCACTCTGAATCAGAGCTTAAACAGGCGCTTTCTGCATTCGAAACAGCAGGAAAAGAGCTTGGGATCATCAAGTAAACACGGGGCAGCAATGTCCCTGTTTTTCTGATCATTCCAGGGAAATTGCTTGGAAATTCCAGCTGGGAGAGTTGTTCGAAAATGGATTCATCCCTCAGCAAACATTATAAATTATTGTTGTAAGAGATTATTTAGTTTAAAATGGTAAGTTGTAAGCGAAAAATTTATCTTATGCAATTTTTTATATAGTGAAAGAAGGGATACTCCATGAACGAAAAACAGCGTTTGGATACACAGCAAGTAAAGGCGGACAATTCAGCGGACAAAAAATCCGTGAAGGATTACAGCCAATACTTTCAAGCGGTTTACGTTCCTCCTTCCTTAAAGGAAGCAAAGAAACGGGGAAAAGAAGAAGTAAAATATGATGCCTTTGCTATTCCTGAAGAGTTCAGGGCTATGGGCGAAGGAAGAAAGTTCTTTATACGTACATATGGCTGCCAGATGAATGAACATGACACAGAAGTTATGGCCGGCATCTTTATGGCTCTTGGATATGAAGCAACAGACACAGTGGAAGACGCAAATGTCATCCTGCTTAACACGTGTGCAATACGTGAAAATGCAGAAAATAAGGTTTTTGGCGAACTTGGCCACCTGAAATCGCTGAAAAGCGAAAAACCTGATTTGCTCTTGGGAGTATGCGGATGCATGTCACAGGAGGAATCGGTTGTAAATCGGATTCTATCAAAGCATGGGTTTGTTGATATGATATTTGGCACGCATAATATCCACAGATTGCCGAATATCCTCCATGATGCTTATATGTCTAAAGAAATGGTCATCGAAGTATGGTCGAAGGAGGGCGATGTTATTGAAAACCTTCCAAAGGTCCGCAAAGGAAAAACAAAAGCATGGGTAAACATCATGTATGGCTGCGATAAATTCTGCACGTATTGCATCGTACCTTATACCCGCGGGAAGGAACGAAGCCGGCGGCCTGAAGAAATCATCGCTGAGGTCCGCCATCTTGCTGCACAGGGATACAAAGAAATCACCCTTCTCGGCCAAAATGTAAATGCATATGGCAAGGATCTTGAGGACATCAGATTCGGTCTTGGCGATTTAATGGATGAGATCCGAAAAATCGATATTCCAAGGGTGCGTTTTACAACAAGCCATCCTAGGGATTTTGATGATCACTTGATAGAAGTCCTTGCAAAAGGCGGAAATCTTGTTGAACATATTCACCTCCCTGTCCAGTCAGGCAGCACGGAAATTCTAAAAATAATGGCCCGCAAATATACCCGGGAGCAATACCTGGAGCTTGCTGCAAAAATTAAAGCATCTATTCCTAACGCTACCCTGACAACCGATATCATAGTTGGATATCCAAATGAAACGGATGAACAATTTCAAGAAACACTTTCATTGTATAAAGAAGTGGGATTTGATGCAGCATATACCTTTATTTATTCGCCGCGCGAAGGAACACCGGCTGCCAAGATGCAGGACAATGTACCGATGGAAGTGAAGAAAGAGCGTCTGCAGCTTTTAAATGCGCTTGTAAATGAAACGTCCGCCTTAAAAATGAAAGAGTATGAAGGCCAGGTAGTTGAAGTGCTCGTAGAGGGCGAAAGCAAAAATAACCCCGATGTATTAGCGGGATATACAACAAAAAATAAGCTCGTTAACTTTATTGGACCTAAATCTGCGATTGGCCAAATTGTTAAAGTAAAAATCACGAAAGCCAAAACATGGTCATTGAACGGGGATATGGTTGAAGAAGCAGCGGCTGCAGAGGTGAAATAATGGCAAAGTTCTCAAAAGACGATATTCTTCAAAGAGCAGCAGACCTTGCACAAATGATTTCAGAAACGGAAGAAGTGGATTTTTTCAAACGTGCTGAAGCTCAAATTAATGAAAATCAAAAAGTCCGCGAAATGATTGCAAGCATTAAAAGCCTGCAAAAACAGGCAGTGAATTTCCAGCATTATGGGAAAGAACAAGCTTACAGGCAGGTGCAGGAAAAAATCGATGCACTGGAAAAAGAACTTGATGAGCTGCCGATTGTACAGGAATTTAAGCAATCACAGGTTGATGTGAACGATTTACTGCAAATGGTGGCTTCACAAGTTTCAAATACAGTCACTGATTTGATCATTGAAAGTACTGATGGTGATAAATTGCGCGGTGAAACAGGATCACGCGCGAATGCAGGCGGAAGCAGCTGCATGTAATAAAACAAGAACCCCCCTTCATTTTCGTGAAGGGGGTTTTTCTTTGTTTGGAAGACGCTTGACTCTTTTGGGGTTAATGCCCAAGTCTAGACCCCGCGGAGGCTCGGTGTACGATCCCGGGGAACAGTGGGTCTGGAACGGAAATCTCAGGCGAGTTAAAAAGTCATAAAGAAAAAGGCTTATCGAGGCAATCGGATTATTAAGCAAGGCTGATTGGAGTGTAAGGTGAGCAACTCCTGCTTAAATAGAGGGGACAGGTGAGAACCAGCGGGCATTGGGGTGGAGGCTTCACCTCCCGCCCCGCGGAAAGCAAGCATTCTTTATCGGAAATCAGCCATCTTGGTCCATAGCAGCAAAGTTTACGAAAACAGCCAAGAAAAAAGAATCATTGCTTGTTTGTTTATTTTTTAAAAACTTTCTCAGGAAATCATTTAAACCTTTTCAGACCTTGCCTCAATCATGACACATAACCATATGGGCTGGCATAAAATGAGATAGATAAACAATATAAAACCACCAGTTTCTATTTAAAACTTATTCGCACATTAGACTTTTAACCTGCATAGGATGAATGGAAACTGAATGAGGAGGGTTCGCTAGCATGTCACATTACAGAGAGATAATTACAAAAGCGGTGGTGGCAAAGGGACGCAAATTCACTAAGTCCCAGCACATCATTTGCCCGGCTCATCATCCTTCTAGCATTCTCGGTTGTTGGATCATAAATCACAAGTATGAGGCACATAAAGTCGGCAAAAAAGTGGAAATAAGCGGCAGCTACGAAATAAATGTTTGGTATTCTTATAGTGATAATACAAAAACAGAAGTCGTAACTGAAAAGGTTCATTATAAAGATGTCATATCTTTGAAATACCGCGATCCTGATTGCAATGATGATCAAGATGTCATTGCCAAAGCCGTACAGCAGCCAAATTGTATAGAAGCCTGCATTTCGCCTTGTGGACAGAAAGTGATTGTACACGTCGAAAGGGAATTCTATGTTGAAGTCATCGGAGAAACAAAAGTTTGTGTCGCTGTTAATCCAGATGGCTGTGATGATGACTGGGGCTGTGAATTAGAAGATGATTTTGACGACTTAGATCCAAATTTCCTGGGTGATTTTGAGGATGAATAAATACTGAGATTTATCTTAGGTTGCCGGATGATAACAATCATCCGGTTTGTTTTTCTGGAACATTTTATAACCTATTTCAAAATTAATCCCTGAAAAGGGGGATATGATATAATGGATGCGAGAAGAATCTTTAATTTTGGTTAGGAAGGTTTTGGCAATATGACAGGATACACTCCCATGATTCAGCAATATTTAAAAATCAAGGCAGATTATCAGGATGCCTTTTTATTTTTCCGTTTGGGTGATTTTTATGAAATGTTTTTTGAAGACGCCCTATCAGCATCACAGGAACTTGAAATCACCTTAACCAGCCGTGAAGGAGGCACCGAGGATAGAATTCCGATGTGCGGTATTCCTTACCATGCGGCTTCTGGCTATATAGATATATTAATAGAAAAAGGCTATAAAGTTGCCATTTGCGAACAGGTAGAAGACCCGAAAAAAACCAAGGGCATGGTCAGGCGCGAAGTTGTTCAGCTCATAACTCCGGGAACAAAAATGGATGGAAAAGGCCTGGATGAGAAGGAAAATAATTATATCGCTGCGGTTTCCGACTTTGAAGACGGGACATTCGGTTTTGCTTATAACGATTTGTCCACAGGGGAAAGCAGGGCAACAATCATCAGCGGTACATTTGAAGATGTGTTTAATGAGCTTGCCATACTAGGCGCTAAAGAGGTGGTAGTGGCAAACGGCTTTAATCCTGACTGGCAAAAAAAGTGGCAGGAAAGAGGAATACCCGCTCTTTCGTTCGAGGATGAAACAGCAGAAAGCATGCAATTTCAGCATTTGATTGGAAGCCTCGAAAGCGCGAGACACCGCTTGGCGGTTTCCCGTCTGTTTCATTATTTATTCCGCACGCAAAAACGCGCGCTGGATCATCTTCAGCCTGTTATAAGCTATGAAACCAATCATTATATGAAAATTGATTATTATTCAAAACGCAACCTGGAGCTGACGGAAACAATCCGTTCAAAAGGGAAGAAAGGATCTTTATTGTGGCTGCTGGATGAAACGAAAACTTCAATGGGAGGCAGGCTTCTTAAACAATGGATCGACAGGCCTCTTATTAATAAAAGCCAAATTGAGAAGCGGCAGTCACTTGTAGAAACTTTGAAAGATCACTATTTTGAACGCCAGGATATCCGCGAACGCCTTAAGGAAGTTTATGATTTGGAACGCCTTGCCGGAAGGGTTGCTTTTGGAAATGTTAATGCCAGGGACTTAATACAGCTGAAACGCTCTTTGATGCAGCTTCCTGCCTTGAAGGACATTCTATCTTCCCTGAAGAACGAGGATATGAAGCTACTTTCTGAACAGCTTGATCCATGTGAAGATATTACAAGTCTGCTTCAAAAGTCTCTTGCGGAAAATCCTCCTCTTTCTGTTAAAGAAGGGAACATTATACAAGACGGATATCACGGGGAGCTTGATGAATACCGGGATGCCAGCCGGAACGGAAAAACCTGGATTGCGAGCCTTGAACGGGAAGAGCGTGAAAGGACAGGAATCAGGTCTCTTAAAATTGGATATAACCGTGTTTTTGGCTATTATATAGAAGTGACAAGAGCTAATTTGCACCTGCTTGAAGAGGGAAGATATGAACGCAAGCAGACACTGACAAACGCAGAGCGTTTCATCACACCAGAGCTTAAAGAAAAGGAAGCGCTGATTCTGCAGGCGGAAGAAAAAAGCACGGGTCTTGAATATGACTTATTTCTTCAAATCAGGGAAGAAGTCAAATCACACATTCCGCGCCTGCAGTCAATAGCTAAAAAGGTAAGTGAACTTGATGTTCTGCAATGCTTTGCAACCATTAGCGAAGAAAGGCACTACGTAAAGCCGGATTTTTCACAGGACAGGACCATTATGATCAAAGACGGCCGCCATCCGGTAGTAGAAAAAGTCCTTCAATCCCAGGAGTATGTACCGAATGATTGCCGCATGAATTCAGAAAGAGAATTATTGCTGATCACTGGTCCTAACATGTCAGGAAAGAGCACATACATGCGGCAAATTGCTTTAACATCCATATTGGCTCAGATTGGCTGCTTTGTTTCAGCGAGTGAAGCAACATTGCCTATATTTGATAAAGTCTTTACCCGGATTGGAGCAGCAGATGACTTAATATCAGGACAAAGCACCTTCATGGTCGAAATGCTTGAAGCTAAAAATGCAATAAACAATGCGACAGAAAACAGTTTGATATTATTTGATGAAATAGGCCGGGGAACCTCTACCTATGACGGTATGGCTCTTGCACAGGCAATCATTGAACATATTCATGATAAAATTGGCGCAAAAACACTATTTTCAACGCATTACCATGAATTGACAATACTCTCGGAAGAACTCGGGCGTCTTGAGAATATCCATGTCAGCGCAGTGGAGCAAAACGGACATGTCGTATTCCTTCATAAAATAAAAGAAGGGTCTGCAGATAAAAGCTACGGCATCCATGTGGCGAAGCTGGCAGAACTGCCCCCCACTCTTATCCAGCGGGCAAATGAAATTTTAGAGAAGCTCGAAAAAGAATCATATGTTGAAAAAAATAAGGATAATCCTGAGGCAGAAACCGTGCATGAATCAAATCCTGTAGAAAGTGATGCCCAGCTATCCTTTTTTACAGCTGAAACAGCAGCTGTTAAAAAGTCAGCTTCGCCTAAAGAGAAAAACGTCCTTGAAGAATTAAAAGGACTAAACCTTCTTGAAATGACGCCTCTTGAAGCTTTAAATGAAATGTACAGGCTCCAAAAGAAATTAAAATAACCGGAATATGAAAGCGAGGCGATGGTTATGGGCAAAATATTGCAGCTTGACGAAGCATTATCAAATAAAATAGCGGCAGGAGAAGTTGTAGAGCGTCCTGCATCTGTAGTAAAAGAGCTTGCAGAGAATGCAATTGACGCCAATAGCTCCATCGTGGAAATAGAATTAGAAGAGGCAGGACTGTCTAAAATCAGGATTATTGATAATGGTGACGGAATCCTGCCTGATGATGTGGAAAAGGCGTTCAGGCGCCATGCAACAAGCAAAATAAAAGATGAAAATGATTTATTCAGGATACGGACTCTTGGATTCAGGGGAGAAGCACTGCCGAGCATTGCCTCTGTTTCTCATTTTGAATTGAAAAGCAGCACAGGAGAAGGTCCGGGAACACGAATTTTCCTAGAGGGCGGGTCTGTCAGGGAACTAGAAGCTTCTTCAAGCAGAAAAGGTACAGATATCACTGTATCGAGCTTATTTTACAATACACCTGCACGCTTAAAATATATGAAAACCATTCATACTGAACTAGGCAACATTACCGATGTTGTGAACCGGCTGGCATTGTCCCACCCGGAGGTATCTTTCAAGCTGACACACAACGAAAAAAAACTCCTGCATACAACCGGTAATGGAGATGTCCGCCAGGTGCTCGCCAGTATCTACGGCATGAATATCGCAAAGAAAATGATACCTGTTGAAGGAAGCTCTCTGGATTTCAAACTTTCAGGCTATGTGGCCCTCCCGGAAATTACCAGGGCTTCGAGAAACTATATATCTACGATGATCAACGGCAGATTCATTAAAAACTATGCATTGGCAAAGTCCATATTGAATGGCTATCATACCCTTTTGCCAATAGGACGATTTCCCATTGTATTATTATCAATAGAAATGGACCCCATTCTTGTTGATGTGAATGTGCACCCCTCAAAAATGGAGGTGCGGCTGAGCAAGGAAGCTGAACTGGATCAGCTGGTTTCCGATATGATTAAGGGAGCATTTAAAAAGATATCTTTGATTCCAAGCGGCTTTGTTCCTCCTAAAAAGGAAAAACCAATTTCAGAGCAAACTTCTCTGGATTTGGAGCATGCCGTCCAGCAGGGAAAACAAGTGCTCCAGGAGGCAAAAAAACAGTCGGAGCTTTTAAAGGAAGCCCTTGTGAAAGAACAACCAAGCGAGCACTCTTTTTCCGGCTTTACAGGCATTGAGGAATTAAATGAACAAATCCATCGCGACGAAGATCCGAGCGGATTCCCGGGAGAATTGTCTTCCTTCGGCGAAGATCAAACCCGAGTTATTGAGGCCGAAAAACCGGATGAGCACATTTTCCAAACAGCCGAGGCATTTATGACAACGGCCATGGAGCAGGAAGAATTTGTATACCAAGAAACAGCAGAACGGGTCCCTCCAATGTATCCAATTGGCCAGATGCATGGCACATATATCTTTGCACAAAATGAAAAAGGCCTTTACATTATTGACCAGCATGCGGCCCAGGAGAGAATCAAATATGAGTATTTCTCCGAAAAGGTGGGCACTGTTGAAAAAGAGATGCAAGAGATGCTCATACCAATTACTCTTGAATACTCAACAGATGAGTGCATCCGAATCAATGAGAATAAGGATGAACTGGAAAAGGTAGGGGTCTTTTTGGAGGAGTTCGGCTACAACTCTTACATTGTCCGTGCTCATCCTCAGTGGTTTCCGAAAGGAAATGAAAAAGGAATCATGGAGGAAATGATCGAACAGCTGCTTTCCATGAAGAAAGTGGATGTTAAAAAGCTAAGGGAAGCGGCAGCCATTCTCATGAGCTGCAAAGGTTCCATTAAAGCTAACCGCCACTTGCGCAATGATGAAATACAAGCCCTGCTTGATCAGCTGCGAAAGACGGCAGATCCTTTCACATGCCCGCATGGAAGGCCGATTATTATTCAATACTCGATTTATGATATGGAAAAGATGTTTAAAAGGGTTATGTGAAAAATTCAGAAAAAAACAAAGAAGGCAAGCCTGGCATAAACCAGGCTTGCCTATATCTATAGGTGATGCTATAGGATTTGCTGGGAAGAGCAGCAGTTATCCGCGTCTTCCGCCTCGTCCGCCACGTTTTGTCTCAGTGTTGCGTTTGAGGGAGGATAGATTTTCTTCACTGGTTTTTAAAAAACGGGCCATTTTATCTTCGAAATTTTCTTTTGGCTTGAAATTTCCTTTTGAACGGCTATCAGGTCTTGCCTGGCGAGGCGGACGCTGTGAATAAGATGGCTTTTGCCCTTCAGGCCTGTCAATTGCCTTTTTGATGGAAAGTGCAATTTTGCCTTCTTTTTCACTAATAACTTTTACTTCAATCAGGTCGCCCACTTTTAAGTGATCATTTACATCTTTAACATAGCTATCTGCTACCTCGCTGATATGAACAAGACCGGTCGATCCTCCCGGAAGTTCAATAAATGCTCCAAAATTAGTGATTCCTGTAACTTTTCCTTGTACCTTGCTGCCTACTTCTACTGACATATAAATAATGTTCCCCCTCAATGATTTTAAAAACACTTAATTATAACAAACTATGTTAAAAAGAATCAACTATTGAAGGTTTTGTTCCATTTTTTTCAAGAAAAATTTCAAAATCCGCACTTAGTCTACTAATTAACAGCACTTAAACCAGTGATGCTAATTATTAAAGCAGCATTAGCTGTTTAGCACAAAAGTTACAAGCAGTTTTGAATTGCCGCTTAAGAAACCTGAAGCGGACATGCCAATGAGGTATAGTTTCATTATCATACTTTTCAAAAAGGGAAATCTAAAGGAAAGCGGCCAATGACAAAGCAGAAAAAGACGGTTCGATTACGCGATTTAAGCATGGGAGCCGAATTGATGGGTAATACCAGAAAAATTAAATCTTAGGTATTAAAACGTTTTTTACGTAAAGAGTGAGCAACGTTAATTCTATTTATTTTGATCTTGGAACAATTTCAAAAATAGTTCCTTTATTTAAATCAGTTACTTTCATAGATCCATAAACTCCTAAATATAATCTCGTTTGATTCAAATTCGTTCCCAGACTAACATAATACGCTGATTGAGAACCAAAATCATAATCGGTTTCAATAACACTAAAATCATTTAATTTACCATCGGTTCTTACTCTGCTATAAGCTAAAACACCTCTCACTGGGGCTTGGGATTCTCCGTGCCGGGCAAGATCGGTAAACACAACGCTCACAGTTAAAGCGGGGATTTCATTCCCCATATAAGGCTGGACTCCTGTAAGTGCAGTTCCTCCAAACTTGTCAGGCCGGGAATCTTGATGAAAATAACTAATTAATGGCTGAATACGCCTTACTGAAGTTTTTGCAGCTTCATCGTAATAAGCAATGGTTTTCTCATTCACGCTGGGATTTGCAGGGCAGGGTTTTATAACCGAAGTAGGAATGGCGCCTTCCCATCCCCGCCAGCCAAAGTTAATTAATCCTTCTTTGTCAGGTAAAGATTTAGAGGCTTGAATAAGCTGAGTAACCGGCAGCGATTTATAATCAACGAATGAAAAAATCGATTCTGCGGAGTCCTGGCCGACATTTCCTGCATATTTGATATACTGATCATAAAATCTTTGAAATGAAATGCCTGGTATATTTCGGACGCCTTTGGCGATTACGGTGAGCGTTTCCTGTATAGCTGCCGGAAGTTCAGTAAAGCGCGTGACTGCTGGAGGGTTATTGATAAATATATTCTTAAATACATCAATTCCGATTATTTTACCGGCAATTTCATTATCATTCTGGCTTAAATTAAATGGATCAAAGCCTGATCCGCCATCTCCTGTTGTTAATACAAGTTGTCCGGTTTCAGGTGAAAAGTTTAAGCTATTGACACCATTGTGATTTAAAAAGGGTCTTCTTAAATTAAGTAATGTCCGCCGTTTCTGAGGGTGGCCGTTTGACGGCAGAATCCATTCTTCAACCGTATCGATATGATCATACCGGGTTTCTCTGTTTATCCACTCTAGGTTTAAAGTTCCGGAATCACACGGGTTAGGCTTAAAGCGTTCAGAAAGAGCTCCTGGACCTTGTGTTCCAGCAAGGGAATAATGCAGATAAAACAGACCGTTATAATAAAATTGGGGATGAAATGCGAGCCCGAGCAGCCCCCGCTCATCATATCCGCCAGAAGCACCTAGTTTTATGATACTCGGACGAATATCTAAATAATTCTTTACTGCACCGTTGGTTATGCAAAATATCTCTCCTGCCTGAGTTGCAATAAATAATGTTTCAACTGAGTCACCTGGAAGTATAGTCGTTTTCAAGACAGTGGGTAAATTTATCTTACTAACAATGGCCCGTAAACTAACCTTAGTTTTTTGCAACTAAATCTACACTCCTTCTTACTTAAAAGAATATGATTAGAACTGTTTCATTCAAAACAAGATCTAGTGCGGGGAGACTGATAACCAAACAACGGACTTATTGAGATGAAGAGAATATCGACGATTTTTTTTGAATAAATAGAGCTTAAAAACATTGCACAAAAAAACGGGAGGCATGGTATCGGTTATGACATGAATCATTTCCTATGTCTATTAGCCGGCAGGTATATCATCAATCGGTTTAGTATGAACAGACCTAATTCTGCCCAAGCCCAGCAATAAAAAAAACTTGAAACCAAGATTACTAGGATAGCATCGCAGTTGAGTATTGTAATAGCGGGACCAAGTATAGGGAACTTGAATAAGCAAATAAGAATCAGAATACCGCATAGTAACGATAGTGCAGAAAAAGACACTCTAAGAAATCTTTGTTTAAAAACTTTGAATGTTAATCCAAGTGTAACTCCCAGCAGTCCAGTAGTGAAAGGGAAGACTAATAGTTCACTAGGCTGCATAAGCAGCAGCAACAAGATAGCCAAAAAATATGAGAGAAAACCATGTTTTATTAAATTACAATTGAAATGAAAATGGGTAATGTAGCAATTGGACTTATGCCATAACCTATCCCCGGAAAAAAACCGCCAGCAGATTGAAATATTGCTGCAAAACAGCTTAAAACAGATGCGTTGATGAGTTTCCAGATGGGAGATGAATTATTTTGGACAAAAGAAAAGCCGTCCATTTCTAGCTGCCCACTGAACCAGTAACGTACAGTCCAAAACATTTCACTCACCTCTTCAACTTACTCTTTATCTATCCTTACTTATATACGCCATTGAATCCTTATTATGCAATAAAATGGGATAGCAGAACCAATCGATTGGGAGGAGAATAGGACATCTGCAATAGGATAATGATGTGATGGCGGATAAACATAAAATAAGCGGGATTCCCAGAGAAGGTATAATGATGGCTAACCTTACAATATTGAAAAATCATAAGGCTAAAACAATTCGATTATCAGCTTTAAAGGGATTGGAAAGGCTATGTGGATCTGCAGATCATTTTTTGGAGAACATAGAAAACAAGGCTGCCTATTTTTATAGATTGTCCATTCCTAAATTGTATTTTTACATATTGTAGTAATAAATTATATTGAAAGAAAGGTGATTGTATGGGAGAAAAGAATGATGTTAATTTATCTTCGTCAGATCCTTCACAGTGCTGCTTTGAACCCTTTATAAGCCCTAGCCCCATTACTTCATTTAATCCTGTTCCCCAATATCCCAAAATTGATAAAACAGCATTTATTAGTCAGTTTTCCAGTGTCATAGGAGGGGTAACTATTAAAAATAATGTTTATGTAGCCCCAAATGTAAGTATACGGGCTGATGAGGGAACCCCATTTTATATAGGTTCAAATACCAATCTCCAGGATGGAGTAATTTTACATGGGTTATTGAATAAAAAGATTACATCTGGAGGAAAAAAGTACTCCATATTTATTGGCAATGACGTGTCCATAGCTCATCGTGCTCTTGTACATGGTCCTTGTTATATTGGCGACAAAGTATTTGTTGGATTTAACTGCATTGTATATAATGCAATTGTAGAAAAGGGGTCATTTATTTCTTATAATGCAGTAGTAACAAACGGGGTCCGGATTCGGCCGAATCGATTCGTGCCTCCTGGAGCACATATTGACACTCAAGAAAAAGCGGATGCGCTGCCTAGGGTACCAAAAGATAGCAGGGAATTTGCGATTGAGGTTCAACGGGTCAATCAGGAATTCCCTGCATCGTACCACCTGTTATTGGGTAATAATAGATGCTCCTGTGGAATAGGATACGACAAACATAAGTAGGTAAAAATTGGACAGGTCAATTAGAAGCGGGAATGCATGTCATTTCTTTGACGGATAAATGAAATTGCATCAGTTTAGAGAAAAGACTAGAAAGTTTCCATGTGTACAAATAAAAAGCAAAAGAAAAGAGCCATGTAAAAGGCTCTTTTTCACTTAGAACATGGTGTATAAGAGTATAAACACCTAGTCCCAAAATGATATGAAATAGCAGCTGAATTAATTATTTACGAACAAAAAGCCCATGCCGGAATATGTTTCCCTTGAATGTATCTTCCTATCCATCCCTTTACAGTTTGTGATTACGAAATTTAGTTTCAGGATCAATACACACATGAACGGGCAACTCTTAAATAAAAATGAAACTCTGCACATTGTTGAATTTAAATATAGGGAGTATTCAGATGGAGTTTTTTAAATATAAAGTCAAATCATTGAATATAGGAAAAGTCGAAAAACTAACATATGGAGACAGAACATTTGAATCAGCCATCAGAAAGAAATCTGTCCTAGAACCCATTTTTTTAAGTAAAACAGGATTAAGCAGTGATGAACAAGCCTATAAAGATCATGGCGGAGAGGATAAAGCTTTATGCTTATATCCTTATGATCACTATTCCTATTGGAGTGAGGTTTTACATTTTAGTGATACAGCCTTATTTGGCGAAAATTTAACTGTTGAGGGATTAAAAGAGGATAATGCTCACATAGGAGATATTTTTGCTTTTGGTGAAGCCGTTATTCAGGTTTCCGAACCAAGAAATCCCTGTTATAAACTTGCAGCAAAGTATCAGGTTTCTGATATGGTTATCCGAATGAGAGATACTGGCTATACTGGATTTCTTTTAAGAGTATTGAAAGAAGGGCTGGTCACGCCAACCGATGATTTGGTACTCCTTGAACCACATCCAGGACAAGTTTCGGTATCACTGGTTAATAACGTAAAATTTTTTGACAGGTTTAATAAAGAGAAACTTGAAAAAGTATTATCGGTTGATGCTTTATCTGAAAGTCTGCGTGCCGTTTTATTGAAACAAGTCAAATCCGAAACTACTTGATAAAAGCTTCGAACTAAATAATTCATTAAGAGCCGCCTTTTTTTGCACTATCAGATTATCATGAAACACAACATCTAAGCTTGCTATAGAATGGTGAAACAGAACCGCCATCCCTTTCCTATTTGTGAGCAGTTTCGTTTTGCATCATTATAGTTGCTTCCATAATGAACAGTTGATTTTAATATTAGATTTAAAAGCAGATTGATAAAAAATATAAGTTTCACCTGCAAAAAAAAGAGTGGGATGGCGCTAAGGGTATGACGCGTTAAATTAGTTGAATATTGCGGAAAATAAATTGTGTAACATGATGATATAATATAAAGTAATTGGGTAAGGAGGGAAATAAATGATTAATAAAGTCGGTAAAATAATGCTGTATGTAGATAACCAAGATGAAGCCGTGGATTTTTGGACGAAAAAAATAGGATTTATTGTAATTTCCGATGAAAATAATGGTCAGGGAATGAGATGGATTGAAATTGCTCCAAGAGATGCGGGAACAAGTATCGTTCTGCACAATAAGGAATTAATTGCTAAAATGTCGCCTGAATTAAATCTTGGTACACCATCTTTGATTTTTTTTGCGGAAAACCTCGAGCAATTACATAGTGACTTTTCAAATAAAAATATTATAGTTGGAGAAATTGTGAATATGCCTTCTGGCAGAGTATTTAACTTTGCAGATAGTGAAGAAAATTACTTTGCAGTAATGGAAAAAATGTGAATTGCTAATAAGTGAAAAGAGGCATCAAAACGAAATTACTCATTTTAAACGTTAAAAAACAGTTTAAACACCATCCGTTGTTAGATGGTGTTTATTAATGTTTTCATTTCTTAAACTAATGAACTTAAAGCGTGCGAATGTACAAAGGTTTTTGTGAAGGTTTACTTAAAGGAAATAATATCCTAGGGTATCTGGATCTTTCCACAAGGGTAATGAGTATATTGTTAAATGGGAAAATAATGATAACTGCGAGAATGGAATTGACTATGTTAATGACCAAAATGGCGAAATAACCAAAGGTGAAACAACTATATGTTAGATTGTTTTTATCACTGGAAATCGACCTTTTTTAAAAGTTGTTTTTTATGCATATCTGATATCATTTCAACCGTTGTATGATTGGATTTTTGACACGCTGAAATAAACATTTGCTCCACTCGATTTTTAAATGCCAATATCTTGCCAAGTTCAAGTCAACGGAACCAGTAGAGGTAAATATCCAAATATTTTGTTGCTACCCCTTTAATAAAAACTTCATTCAATACTTAAAGCGATTATGGAAGTTATTGATGTGCTGAATGTGATCAATCTCCTTCTTTATACGATGTTTCTGTCGCTCATTGACCGATTCGTATTGTACCCCCTTCATTTTGGCGAATTATCTTTAATTCGTTGCTGTATCCGTACATAATAAAGCAGACGGGTGGAATATACTTACCTATCACAGTATCAATTTCCTCGGCTTTAACACGACCTGTTCCTGCTTTCCGAGCAATCACACTCCCGTTTCTGTCTTGTGCCGCTACAACGGCAGTTATTACTTTCTTAGGGACATTGTTAACCGAACACTTGATTCAATCATCTAAGCAATCCGCTGAGGAGGAAAAGTACAGAAAGTTTTTAAATGAAAATTACATTCCGCTTCATAACAAAAGGATCGATAATAACAAGGTTAAAGAAGAATTATCTAGAAAGGATGCTGTATATCCTTAAACCCAAGAACTGAAGAACGCACTGTTAAATAATTTAGATACATATATAGGTCAATTGGCATTATTAGATACTAGCAGCGATAACACGGAAAATGATGATATTAATGATGATAAAGATCTTAAATCAATGATAAGGAGCAACTTGAAGATGAACAAAGAAAACATTGATAAGATCTTGAAGTATAAATCTTTGTTAAATATATACTGACCACTAATAAAGTGCAAAAAACCGATCTTTACAGTAAGGTCGGTTTTTCTGTATTGGTTAAACAAGGTCTGTATCAGGAGGAGTGTAACCTAGATGACGAGCCATCGATACTATTTGTCCCTTATGATGAAACTCATGTGTTTCAGTATGTGTTAGAAGCCAAAGGGGAGTCGTACTCCATGGTTCTTCCTGCCACTTTACCTGGTTGGATATTTTATCGGAATAACGGGAATTAAATTCCTCTAAAAACTGTTGTACTACATTATCTACTAACTCAAATCTCTCTCTAACTTTCTTTACATTAGAATGTTCGATTTCAAATTCGTCAGCAAACTTAAAAGGCTGTTTAAGAGCAAATCTCCCAAGCCAGCTTAAGTAGCAATCAGAAACGTGAATATGGGTTCTAATAATAGACGAGTGCCCGAAGCCCGATACTGTTTCATGCAGCTTTTCCAACGGAATATCTTCTAAAAACATAAACAATACTTGTCTTGTAGAACTAATAAAACCGTATTGTTCCTTTAAAACATCTGACATTCAGATCCATCCTCTCTGTAACAATGAAATTAATTATGTATTGCCTTTCTTTCTTAAATATATGAAATATTTCTTTTCTTAATGAACTATTTATCAATTTAGTTTTATCAGAGACTATAAAGTAGCAGTGGGGGGTATACAAGAGGGAATTAGCTTATTGATCACTGCTTTAATGTAAAGAGTAATTTTCAACTACTGTTATATCAAACCTGCCATCATGTTTGATACCCTTAATTTCAACTAAAATGGTACCGCGAAAATCCTTAGTGAAATTCTCGAATATATATTGTCTCTCCGTTATTTTCAACTTTTTATTTTCGTGCATTAAGTAAAGTGGTGTTATGCCTTTGACGTTCATATTAAATAGAGACATTTGTTTCCTTTCTCCAGGTTTTATTTTCTGAATTGAAGGGATTTTTCCCTTGTCCCCATCAAAGGAAACGGAAATGTTCTCCAAGATATGATTAGTATTGTTGTCTATATATATCAAAGGAAGAGTTTGCATACCGATAAACATAATTTCACCTGCTTGTGATTTTTTTTTAACCTTAATTCTCAGATATTGATAAATATGTATAGCGCTCATTCTAGCAATTCGTTATCGTAATAATTGTCAGGTAATTAATCTTATTATATGATAAAATACCAATAATTGGAACGACCCTTCTTGAAAATGCTTTTACATACTAGTCTAGAAAATTGAATTGTTTAAAATTATTTATGAATCCTAGTTTTATTGAGAAAGTAAAAATTGTAAACCCAGCATAGTGCCTCGGAAATAGGCCACTATTAGAAAGATAAAATGAAATTTAAGAACTTACTAATCAATAAAGTGTAGAAATCATCCGTTTTCTTTAATAAACCTTCTGTGATGATCTTAAACATTTGAAAATTTATATGGACTTTATTTTTTAATCTGCAGTATTTAATTTTACATTATTATATGGTTAGCAATAATAAAACCAAGCAGTGAACTAATAAAGCATAATGGATTTTTCAACGGTAGCTGACACCAAGAAAGAGGGTGATAGTTTTAAAAGCAGAAATGATTCAAAGGAAATGGCATTGGCTTGACAACTTTCTTTTTCTGATCAGAACAGTTTGGATTATATTTAATGGCTATACGATATATATCAATACGTCAGGTTTGCTAATGTGGATTTTACTTTTTTGGGCGAGCTGTTCATATATTGTACCCCACCTGTTTTACCGGCCCAGTACAATACATTTCCAATTTTACTTAATAGCTGAGGTGCTGTTAACGGGTTCTTTATTTATTTGCTTATCGGGCATTGATAAATTCTCGATGTCTTATAGTTTTTTATTTGTGCCTATCATGACTGTTGCATATGCTTGCCAAATTAAACCGTTAAAAATGTGATAGGACTTTTAGTTTTAGCTGGCTTCTGGGCTGGCAGCATCTTCGGTGTTAAAAGCAGTTATGCACTTTTTATAGACACAGGCATCTTTTACGGGCTTGGTTATATTTTAGGAAGGTTGACTATTGTCAATAACGCTAACAAAAAATTAATTGACTCAATTGAGAAAAAAAACAAGGATTTGGAGTATTACTCCAAAAAGGTAGAGGAGCTAACAATTAAGGAAGAACGAAACAGAGTGTCACAAGAATTGCATGATTCAGTAGGACATATTTTCACTTCAGTTATAACAAGTTTAGATGCTCTGCCGTATCTATATCAGGCAGATAAAAAAGAAGCAGAAAATAGCATAAAAGAGATTTCCGATTTAGCACGAAATGGTTTGGATGATGTGAGAAAGACGATTCACAAAATGTCGCCAACAAATCATCAAACACTCAGCGACTCTGTGAAGGAATTAATTGCTGATTTTACAAAACACACATTAACCGAAATTAAATTGTCCATTGAAGGGGACGAGACTAAAGTTAATGAGAGGGTAAAATCTGCCATTATCCGCTGTATCCAGGAGGGACTTACAAATGCTAAAAGACATGGGCAGGCTACTTTGATTAATGTGAATATATCATTTAAAAGCGGAGAATTGACACTTCTTATTGAAGACAATGGAAGCGGGTGTGATGAATTAATCGCAGGGTTCGGCCTGCGTACAATGAAAGAGAGAATAACGGCTTTAACTGGTACAGTTAACTTCAATTCTAAGTTGAATAATGGAGTGAAGATATTGTGCAGCATACCTATGGCGAAGGATGTTTGATTTTAATGATTAAAGCGGGGATAGTTGAAGATCAAGAGATTCTGCGAAAAAGTTTAAAAATTGTTATTGAAAGTATTTCTGATATTAAAATTGTTGGAACAGCAAGTAATGGAGAAATGGCAATTTCTTTATGCGAAACGGAAAACTTAGATATTTTGTTAATGGATATCCAAATGCCTGTGATGGATGGTATTGAGGCTACAGCTGAAATTAAAAAGCGCTGGCCTAATATAAAAGTTATAATACTTACTACATTTCAAGATGTTTCAAACGTTTTGAATGCCATAAATGCCGGTGCAGAGGGATATTTATTAAAAGCTATTGATCCGGAGTTTTTAGTACAGGGAATTAAAATGGTATATCACGGAGGTTCCCTCATTCCTCAACAATTAGCAAAGGAGGTTTTTAGTCAGATTCCAGCTAATAATAGCGGGTACTTGGAACAAAACTCTATGAATCATCCGTATAATTTAACGAATCAAGAATTAAAAATTTTAAAATGTTTAACTCATGGGTTATCCAATAAGGATATTTCAGAAAAAATATATCTTTCAATAGGAACTGTAAAAAATTATATTTCTGCCATTTATTCAAAGTTAAATGTGAAAAACAGATCTTCTGCTATTACTAAGGCCATACAAGAGAGCCTTATTGAGGATAAGATAAGGTAAATCTAAAAGAGTGCTGTTAATTTGCAGGCACTCTTTTTTGCGTTTCAATGACCATAGACCCTCTTTTTTAATTAAGCTGCTGTTGTTAAGAGAACGTACAAAAAGAAAAATATAGTGACTAATGGACATTAATTTTTCCTTTTAATTAAAAAATGTTGTGACTTAGTAATGACCTAATGGCAATGCATTTTATTACCTAATTTTTGTAGAGTAGAGGAAGAGCTAAAATATATGTAAAAAGGAGTAAATAATATCACATGAAAAATACTAAGCTATTAATAAAATTTTCCGGAGTGTTTCTTCTGCTTATACTAGTGATACCACTCTTTTTTCCTGCTTGGACCCCGCGAATAAAAGGTAATAATAGCATAAGTTCATTGGAGCAAGTGAAAATAAATGGCAGCAAACAGGAAATCATGATACGGGGCAAAGATAGTGATAACCCGGTTATTATTTTTGTACACGGAGGACCAGGATGTCCGGAGATTCCTTATGCGAAAAAATACCAAAACTTATTGGAAAAAAATTTCACAGTGGTAAATTACGATCAGAGAGCAAGTGGGAAATCATATCACTTTTTTGCGGATTATTCCAATCTTACAAGCGACCTGCTGGTTAAGGATTTATTGGAGATTACCGATTATATATCAAAACGTTTCGGTAAAAAAATATTATTAATAGGCCATTCTTTCGGCACATATATTGCAATGCAAGCTGCATATCAAGCTCCCGAAAAATATAAAGCATATATTGGTATTGGCCAGATGAGTGATACAGCACAAAGCGAAACTGACAGTTTGATTTACACTATTAATCAAGCAAAAAAAAATAACAATACAGATGATGTTTTATACTTAAAAAGGCTGACTGAAAAAAACAAAAGTGGCGAAATGCTTACTCCAAGGAAATATATTATGAAATATGGAGGATCTGCAAGATCTATTGATAACCCAGATGGCGATAACATAGGTATGTTATTAAGCAGCGAATATAAATTGTTGGATGTAATCAGATATAACTATGGAATATCTTTTTCTCAAAAAAAATTACTCAAGGATATTTTGAAAAATCCATTACCTTCTAAAATAAAAAAACTAAAATTACCATGCTATTTTATAATGGGTAAATATGACTACGAGACATCATCTAAAGCAGCTAAAAAATATTTTAATGAGATTGAAGCTAATAGAAAGGAATTTATAACTTTTAAAAAGTCTGCACATTATCCACATTTGGAGGAAAAAGAAAAATTTTATAAATGGATGTGTGATACATTTTTAAGATAAGTGAAATGAGAATAATAGTACGCTATGTTATCACAATCAATGGGATAGTATAGTAAGCCAGAACTAGGTATAAGTATGGTTATCTGATTAAATGATACGATATTAGGAAGGAATGGAATAGTGCTGTTTACACGCAGGGCTCAAGTCCTGCAGGTAAAGAAATTCAGGTGCGAGCGTATACATAATTCTTAGATTTAGCATACTGCAGTAAGTCATAATTCCGTTTAAAATAAGGAGGTAGGATGGCTAAGCTTTTTTGGAAGGACATAGCTATTTGAAAGTCCATGCTACTTTTAAATAAGTGATTATTCTAATTATATGTTAAAATGTTATAAAATAACAATTTTTAAAATAATAGGAGGGGCCTGTTTGTCATTTTCACTTATTTTCCTGATTGGTCTGATGATAGTTTGCATGAATACTATTTTTAAAAACAATCCGCTGTTGAAAAATTCATTCACGGATAATGTTATTTGCCTGCTTAGCAGGCAAAGGTGGTTTCAAGGACCTTGGCTGAGCGGATTATTTTTATTTGCCGTAAATGCACTTCTTTTCAGTTCGGCGGTTCTTCTTCTTTATATTCTTATCTTCATTCAAATACCTTATCTCCATATTGCTGTGATGGGGATTTCCGTCTATGTGAGCATATTAGCCTGGTTTTCTATAGGTAAGTCATGGGATGGGACAAGGAGAAATCGATTAAAAATGGGGCTTATAGGCAGCAGCTTTTATGTCCTTGTTTCTGCACTGATTATTTATAAAGAGTGTCATTTAAAACCAGCATACCCAGGTGATGATACCTTCATGGCAGCTATAGGTTTACTGGCTGCGCTAATTGTATCATCTGTCGCTTTTATCGTTTGCTTAGTTTTTACGGCCTTTTCGGGTAAAAGAGGGAATGTCTGATTTTGTACCGGAGAGGTTTTTGTTATATGAAGCTGATACTGTCTGAAGAATAGAGACAGAAGGACTGGGAGATACTATGGGAAAAACTAAGGTTGTAGAAAATGACACATATCAATCAGTATTTAAGTTCATTGGCGCATAATTATTTCCTGATTTCCATTGCCGCTGTTTTATTTTTTACAATTAAGGCAATAGCGGCTTATTTATCGTATCAGCACTATAATAAAAAGCTGAAGTTCATTCAGGACACACTGGAAGAATTGAACAACAAAGTAACAGAGGTGAAAAAAGATTAGACAAAATGAGAAAATGTTGAAATTTCTAAAGAGCTGTATCAACATTTTAAGAGGCATGTTTCCTGGCCGTCCCGAAAACAGCCTGACTACTATAAATCACTTCTGTAATAAATGAGTGAAGCACTTTCTGCATGTAACATCCATTAGCTGTATTCATTCTGCCAAGCTAAGGAAGAAAAGCTATTCGATTAACCGCTACCCCCGATAGAGTACTTGATAAACCAAGCTATTCTTTTCCTCCATAATCTCACCTATGTCTTAAACATCCAAGTTGGACAGCTATCTTAATTAATTAGATTTCAGCGGCTATCAACCAATTATAATTCTTAATTTTGTGGGAATACACATTTAAAACCATAATAACCTGTTTGCACTTACGTGTTGATGCTTTTCTGAATGTATACAATTCAGCATGGATATTCCTGAGATCAACGCCCTACTGAAGAGTTATCTGCCTCCGCCGGGGAAAGTGTAGAGTGCCATTATTCACTTTATTACTATCGGTTAACATTTATTATGTTATGTCATAGGTGATTTGCCGGATAAGTGGTATGGGGTATGAAAAAAGACAATAAAAATAAATTTATTTTCAGGAATAATTCTTAAATTGATTCTCCAAAATGATTAGAAGTTCAACTGATGCGAAAATTATGGTAAGATAGGGAAAAATAAAATAAGGCAGTGACGGTGTTGGTACATGAAAAATCAAAGCTTATAGTGATCATTGGACCGACGGCGGTGGGTAAAACAAAATTAAGCATAGAACTTGCCCGCCGCTTTAATGGGGAAATAATCAGCGGTGACTCCATGCAGATTTATAAGGGTATGGACATTGGTACCGCCAAAATTACAGAGGATGAAAAAGAGGGTATCCCGCACCATCTCCTCGATATCAAAGAACCTGAAGAATCTTTTAGTGCAGCAGATTTTCAAGAAATAGCTTCAGAATTAATTCACGATATCCACAAAAGGGGAAAAATACCAATTATTGCAGGAGGGACTGGTTTATATATCCAGTCAGTTCTGTATGACTACCAGTTTTCTGAGGCGCCGCAAAATCCTGCTTACCGAAAAGAGCTTGAAGATGCAGCTGCCGAAAAAGGAAATGATTTTGTTTATGAAAAGCTCATGGCAATAGATCCTGAAAGTGCCGAAAAAATACATCCAAACAATATACGGAGAGTAATTCGGGCTTTAGAAATTCATCAATGCACCGGCCAAACAATGAGTGACCAGTTAAAGAAACAGGAATTTGAACTGAAATATGATACAGCAATAATCGGTTTAATTATGGACCGTGAAAAGCTGTACAGCCGGATTAATGATAGAGTGGAATTAATGCTGGAGAATGGACTTGAGGAAGAAGCTCGCCGTTTTTTCGATGACGGATTGAAAAACTGCCAATCCACTCAGGCAATTGGATATAAAGAACTGTTTGGCTATTTTGAAGGAACATGCACGCTGGATGAAGCTGTAGCTGCATTAAAACAAAATTCCAGGCGCTATGCGAAACGCCAGCTTACTTGGTTCAGAAATAAGATGGAAGTTGATTGGTTTGATATGACAGATCAGGAAAATCTGTTGAAAAAAATAGAGGAAATAACAGCTTTTGTTGCAGGAAAGCTTTCAATAAAAGCGAATTAATAAAAGATAGAGAGAAAAGAGGAGGATTTAACATGAAACAATCTGTAAATATTCAGGATCAATTTTTAAATTCATTAAGAAAAGACGGTATCTTTGTTACCGTGTTTTTATTAAACGGATTCCAAATTAGAGGCCAAATAAAGGGATTTGATAACTTTACGGTACTGTTCGAATCAGAAGGAAAGCAGCAATTAGTGTTCAAGCACGCAATTTCCACTTTTGCGCCACAGCGTAACGTTCAGATTGACTTTGAAGCTAAAGAATAATGCCAGAAAGAAAAAAGACAGGTTTCCTTACCTGTCTTTTTTTATGCATAAAGATAATTTGGCTGATTAAATAATGTGATTTCCACTGACACATTGTATAACTCCTCAAAAACCAATTGTTTTTTAAACAAAATATACTGTTATCAATCCCTAAAGAATATATATAAATGAAGGAAATATTTCTTGGGAAAGCGCAGGAAATGACATTCTCCTTAAAAACCTGGGTAAATCAGTACAAAATATGTCGGAAACGCATTCGTGTACATAAACAAAGAGAGAAAATTGTCCGCTTTTGTCTTGAAAACATGAAATGCTACTTTGATTTCTCGATAATCTGAGCGTAGAGGGCATTGGAAATATGGCGGCAGAGGAAGAAAACGGTTTATAAAGAGGTGAAAGATTTGGATCAGCCTATCCGGATGAAAAATAACGGGCAAATAAATATTGTTTTAAGCGGTGAAAAAAGAAGAACTCAAATAAAAGAGCCGCCGGTCAAGGAAATACAGGAAAAGGACTTTCCGGTTCAGCATATTGCTTTAAAAGAGATTGAAGAAGAGATGGGCGCTCTTGTCGGCATGGAAGAAATGAAGCGGATGATTAAGGAAGTATATGCCTGGATTTATGTGAACAAAAAGAGAGAAGAGCGCGGGCTGAAGGCTGGGCGACAGGCACTTCATATGATGTTTAAGGGAAACCCCGGTACAGGAAAAACGACTGTGGCAAGGTTAATAGGAAAGCTTTTTCAAAAAATGGATGTACTGAGCAAAGGGCATTTAATCGAAGCAGAGCGGGCAGATCTTGTTGGAGAATATATCGGGCATACTGCACAAAAAACCCGGGATTTAATTAAAAAGGCGCTGGGAGGGATTTTATTTATTGATGAAGCATATTCACTGGGGCGGGGCGGAGAAAAAGATTTTGGAAAAGAGGCAATTGATACTCTCGTAAAGCATATGGAGGACCGGCAGCATGAATTTATTTTAATTTTAGCAGGGTACTCAAGGGAAATGGATTACTTTCTAACCTTAAATCCCGGCCTCCATTCACGTTTTCCGCTAGTGGTGGATTTTCCGGATTACTCTGTGGATCAACTGCTTGAAATATCCAGGCTTATGCTCAGTGAAAGGGAATATATAATGAACGGTGATGCAGAACGAAAATTAAGGGAGCACCTCTATTTGATAAAATCGTACCGCAGCCTGACTTCTTTTTCAAATGGAAGGTATATCCGCAATGTCCTGGAAAAATCAATCCGTGTCCAATCTATGAGACTTCTCATGGAAGACTCATATGAGCGTAATGATTTGCTCACATTGAGAAGCCAGGATTTGGTCTTTCCAGAGGATGAAGAATAAGGAAGGCCTTTGAAATAGCAAAAGGTATTTGTGGGGCAGCCATAGCCTTCTGCACTTTAGTGAAACGTGGTTTCCGAGCGGGTCCTAACATTTTCATGGCAGGAAAAAATAGATTAAGGAAATGATTCTTCAAGTGATGATGTATTGCCATTTGTTGTTGATGAAAAACTTTGTTTACGTCTCACCATACTGAATAAGGTGCTTTCACTGTTGGATTATTCAGCCGAAAGCACCATGCTCTGTGTGCGCCTCAAGAGAAATCTTATTTGCTTTGGAAGGGAGAGCAGGGCGCAAATTACTTGGCAAGGGACTTCAGTTGTTTATTCGGCAGTTTCCATTTATATATATACGAAAAAACTCTTAATAGGGTAACTAATATGAAAAGGGTATATAGCTGCCATGCGCTTTGGGCAAATCCCATTCCGATAACGGCGCCGATCAAAATGGCCCATACTGCATAAATCTCTTCCTTGAATACAAGCGGTTTTCTCCCGGCGAGCAAGTCTCGTACAATTCCGCCCCCGCTGCCTGTAAGTACAGCAGCAACAATAACTGCGCTGATTGGGTGATTCATCCGGACAGCGAACAGTGCTCCCTGGATTGCAAATGCGGATAATCCGATTGCATCCGTTAAATTCCCCCATCTGTTCCAATGTTTAAGCAGATTTGCGGGAAACAGAAAAACGGCCGTTATTGTTAAAAAAGCGATGGTGAAATACATGCTTTGATTCCACAGGGCAGAAACAGGAACACCGATCAATAAGTTGCGGATCGCACCGCCTCCAAAAGCGGTCACTATTCCAAGGGTATAGACCCCCAAGATATCATATTCTTCTTCCATGGCGATTACAGCCCCGCTGATTGCAAAAGCTATCGTGCCAATTATACTTAAAACTTCCCAAGTCATAGTACTACCTCGATGTAATCTTCATAATTTTTTAGCCAAATAAGATTTTAGCATGTTCAGAAAGATTTACAATGCTTTTGGTAAATTTTTTTGTTCACAAACGCACATTAAAATAGGATTAGACTTACCAAGTTGTTTTTTTTTTAGCAGTGTGCTGGAATTTTGTGTTGATGTATTTTTTTGGTATGATGAAGAAAAGCAAAAGAAAGAGGTGCCTAGCTTGGAACAAAGAGAATATGAAAAGGTAATTCTGATAGGGTGCCAAACAAATGAGGATGATGACCGATATCAATATTCACTGGAGGAATTATCTTCATTAACCAAGACTGCAAATGGTGAAGTGCTGGCAATAGTCACTCAAAAAAGAGACCGCATTCATCCATCTACATATATAGGTAAGGGTAAAGTTGAAGAACTAGCAAACCTGGAAGAAGAAATGGAGCCCGATCTTTTTATTTTTAATGATGAATTATCTCCAAGCCAAATCCGGAATTTATCCAAAGAACTTCAAGCAAGAATTATAGACCGTACCCAGCTGATCCTGGATATCTTTGCACAAAGAGCCCGCTCTAAAGAAGGAAAGCTTCAGGTGGAGCTTGCACAGCTGCAATATCTGCTGCCGCGGCTTGCAGGCCAGGGTGTATCTTTATCAAGGCTCGGAGGGGGAATTGGGACAAGAGGGCCCGGGGAAACAAAACTTGAGAGCGATAGAAGACATATCAGAGGGAAAATCGATGATATCAAAAATCAGCTCAGTACAGTTGTGAAGCACAGGGAAAGATACCGTGAAAGAAGAAAGCGCAATAAGGCTTTTCAGGCAGCAATTGTGGGCTACACCAATGCGGGAAAATCCACCTTATTCAACCGCCTGACAGAAGCGGGATCTTTTGAGGAGAATTTATTATTTGCCACACTTGATCCTATGACAAGAAAGGCAGTCCTCCCAAGCGGATTCAACATACTGATGACGGATACAGTCGGTTTTATCCAGGACCTGCCAACATCTTTAATCGCCGCTTTCCGTTCCACACTTGAGGAAGTGAAAGAAGCGGATGTCCTGCTGCATGTAGTGGATTCATCTAGTCCGGACTATTTTAATCATGAAAAAACAGTAAATAATCTTCTTGCTGATTTAGAGGTTCATAATATCCCGCAGATAACCATTTATAATAAACGTGATCAGCAGCATCCTGATTTCATGCCGCTTTCTAAAGAAACATCATTGGTGATTAGCGCATTTGATCAAAATGATTTAAAATCAGTACTGTCATCCATTGAAGAAACCGTGATTGGCCAGATGGAATCTTATCACGTTTACCTGCCATCCAGCGAAGGAAGACTTTTATCACAGCTGAAGAATGAAAGCATCCTGCGCTCTCTTTTGTTTCATGAAGAAGACGAACAATATGAATGCAAAGGCTATAGCCTAAAGGACCATCCTTTGACGGGCCAGCTGGAGAAATATGCAAAATAAAGGAGTAACATCATGTATCAACATCTGAAAAACGGAAGCATCCTGCAAAAACTTGCTGATGAAATGGAAGGAAAGATTGCTCCATTGAAGCAGGAAGCAGCCAAAAGAGCTGAATCCAATCAGTTTCGGGTGTTGCAGAGCTTTCAAAAGCATAAAGTAAGTGATTCTCATTTTATCCCTTCAACAGGATATGGATATGATGATGCGGGCAGAGACACACTTGAAGAAATTTATGGAGAAGTATTCGGAGGAGAAGCAGGGCTTGTAAGGCCGCAGATCATCTCTGGAACACATGCTATCTCCATTTGTCTTTTCGGTGTCCTTAGGCCGGGAGATGAGCTTCTATATATTACCGGTAAGCCTTATGATACTTTAGAGGAAATTGTGGGTATAAGGGGTAGTGGAACTGGATCACTGAAGGAATTTCATATCGATTATAATACTGTTCTTTTAAATGACGAAGGTAAAGTGGATTATGAAGGAGTCAGGAAAGCAATAACTCCAAAAACTAAAATGATTGGAATTCAAAGGTCGAAGGGATATGCTACAAGGCCTTCTTTCACTATCAGCGAAATCAAAGAAATGATTGATTTTGTTAAAAACATTAATCCGGATCTTGTGGTATTCGTTGATAACTGTTACGGGGAGTTTGTGGAAGAAATGGAGCCCTGCCATGTTGGAGCAGATCTGATGGCTGGTTCTCTTATCAAAAATCCCGGAGGAGGCCTTGCCAAAACTGGAGGGTATATTGTCGGGAAAAAGAAATGGGTGGAAGCCTGTTCTTACCGCCTTACCTCCCCTGGAATAGGTGCTGAAGCCGGAGCCTCCTTATACAGCCTTCAGGAAATGTATCAAGGCTTCTTTCTTGCTCCCCATGTGGTTGAACAAGCCTTGACAGGGGCTATGTTTACTTCAGCGCTTCTTGAAAAACTAGGAATGAATACATATCCTAAATGGGATGCCAAAAGGACGGACCTTATACAGTCTGTGCAATTTGATGATAAAGACAAAATGGTAGCCTTTTGCCAGGCCGTACAATTTGCTTCGCCGGTTAATTCCCATGTTACGCCGTACCCCAGCTATATGCCAGGCTACGAAAATGATGTTATTATGGCTGCAGGCACCTTCATTCAGGGTGCAAGCATAGAACTATCTGCAGATGGTCCAATAAGGCCTCCGTATGTTGCTTATGTTCAGGGAGGACTAACATACTCACATGTGAAAATTGCTGTTCTCACAGCAGCAGATTTCTTAATCGAGAAAAATCTGCTGAATATCGGAAAATAACCGGAATAAAAAAAGTTAAACATCGGCCCCGTGCCGGTGTTTAACTTTTTAGGGAAAGTATTTCGAAAAAAACCCATGTGAGAAAACATAACATTCCTTTGACATTTTTTCTTACGTATAATATGATATCTATATGATGAATAACAAGGAGGATCCGAAATATGAGCGGCAACAGCATTCGGCGTTCAATGCCTCTATTTTCAATCGGAGTTGTCATGCAGCTGACGGAGTTGTCTGCGCGCCAAATTCGGTATTATGAAGAGCACCAATTAATCACTCCTGACAGAACAGAAGGAAACCGCCGTCTTTTTTCGCTAAATGATATCGACAGGCTTCTGGAAATTAAGGAACTATTAGAGCAGGGCGTCAATCTTGCAGGAATTAAAAAAATATTTGCAGTTAAAGAAGAAGCCCAGTTTCAAAAAGAAATGATCAATCAAAATGAAAAACCAAAGCGCGATTTAAGTGATGAAGAATTAAGGAAACTCCTTAGAGCAGAACTGACTCACGGCGGCAAATACCGCACAAGCCTCAGGCAAGGCGATATGTCCCGTTTTTTTCATTAATTTAAATAAATCTTACTTTACATGACTTGGGGAGGAATTTGACAATGGCAAAGTTTACACGTGAAGACATTAGCCGCTTGGCAAAAGAGGAAAATGTAAAATATATCCGTCTGCAATTTACGGATATATTGGGAACGATTAAAAATGTTGAAATTCCTGTCAGCCAATTAGAAAAAGCTCTGGACAATAAAATGATGTTTGATGGATCTTCTATCGAAGGTTTTGTCCGTATTGAGGAATCTGACATGTACTTATACCCTGATTTGGATACATGGGTGATCTTCCCGTGGACATCTGAAAAAGGTAAAGTGGCACGCTTGATCTGTGATATTTATAACACAGATGGCACACCTTTCGAGGGTGATCCCCGTGCAAATCTGAAAAGAATTCTTGCTGAAGCAAGAGAATTAGGTTTCACAAGCTTCAATCTTGGACCAGAACCGGAATTCTTCTTATTCAAACTGGATGCAGCCGGCGAACCTACTCTGGAACTGAATGATAAAGGCGGATACTTTGATTTGGCGCCTACAGATCTTGGTGAAAATTGCCGTCGTGACATCGTGCTTGAACTTGAAGAAATGGGCTTTGAAATTGAAGCTTCACACCATGAAGTAGCACCTGGACAGCATGAAATTGACTTCAAATATGCGGATGCCATTACTGCTTGCGACAACATCCAAACGTTCAAGCTTGTAGTAAAAACTATTGCACGCAAACATGGATTGCATGCAACCTTCATGCCTAAGCCATTATTTGGTGTAAATGGATCTGGTATGCACTGCAACGTTTCTTTATTCAAAGAAAAAGAAAATGCTTTTTATGATCAAAGCGGAAAACTGGAATTGAGTGAAACTGCAGAGCAATTCATTGCAGGAATCATCAAGCATGCTCCAAACTTTACTGCGGTAACCAACCCTACAGTAAATTCATTCAAGCGGCTTGTTCCTGGATATGAAGCACCTTGTTATGTAGCATGGTCAGCTAAAAACCGCAGTCCGCTAATCCGTATTCCAGCTTCCCGCGGAATCAGCACACGTGTTGAAGTAAGAAGTGTCGATCCTGCAGCAAACCCATACCTGGCATTGGCTGTACTTCTTAAAGCAGGCCTGGACGGTATTAAAAACCAATTAACACCGCCTGCCCCAGTAGACCGCAATATCTATGTGATGACAAAAGAAGAGCGTGAAGAAGTAGGGATCATTGACCTTCCAGCTACTCTTTATGCAGCACTTGAAAAGCTGAAAGAAGATGAAGTGATTTGTTCCGCTCTTGGTGAACACTTGCTAGAACATTTCATCGAAGCAAAAGAAATCGAATGGGATATGTTCCGCACACAAGTTCATCCTTGGGAACGCGAACAGTATATGAGCATGTATTAATGCAAAAAACCCCTTGACACCATTGGTGTTAAGGGGTTTTTGTTTGTTGTTTTGGTGGTCAGTTTTATTAATCAAAATCCTAACTGATCACATTTTGAACACTAATATTTAATGACTTTAATTTATTTAACAAGCCAATCATAATTCACTTTAGTAATGCTAACAGATGTGTTATGAGAATAAGTCATGCAAGAGAGCAAATTTTTTGGTCTCTTATTTTTATTGCCTGAATGGTCGATTAATTCATTATCTCTCTTTTCCAGTATAAAACTGGGCGCATCGTAAACAGAAGAGGATTAAAGGTCCCATATGAACCGCAACTGCAAATCGCAGCGGGAAATGGATACAGGTGAGGAGAATAGAACTTCATTAAAAGGGCTCATTAATATAGTTCGAGTATAGCCGTGCCGTATTAAAGCTTAATCAGTCTTCTGGAGACTTCTGAGCTTGGATCCTTTTTCATGATTCGATTTGAGAGTAAAAGCTCCTGTCGATAAAAAGCGGATGCGACTTCCCTTTTGTAACCGCCTGAACTTTTCATCTCTATTTTCTATGACTATAAACCTGTATGAAATCAAATCCATACTAATAATGTGAATTCAAAATTAATTTTAGTCAAAAAATGAAAAATCACTTTATCTTTATGTTTCAGATGATAAAGCAGTTTTTCAGGCTGAATTTACTCTATCCTTATAAGAAATTGGTCTTTGTAAGAAATATTATTACGCATATTTAATCCTATGTTTGGAACAATACAACTGTATTTAGGATAAAAAGGAGGGAAATCAAAATGAGCCAACAAAAATTGGCTGCCCATGAGTCGTTGGATTTACATGAGGCCATTAACTTTAAAACGCTTTGTATCGCTAAGTCTAAATTAATGCAAGGACTGGTTTTTGATGATGATCTTAGGAACTTGATGAAAAAAGATGTTACACAATCGATACAAGATCTGACTGAATTGCAGTCGCTCTATGAAAGAGCACCTTTTCAAGCTCCTGTTCCTCAAAATCGCCCAACACCCATCATTAATGGAAAGGAAGGAACCGTTCATTGAATAATGATTATTTGGACCCGATAAACTCGCTGCATATGCCTGAACTAGCAGACACCACTTTTGCCATGGACTTACTTCTTCGTGCCAAGGAAGGCGTTCGCAACATAGCTGTAGCATTAACCGAATCCGCATCACCTGATGTTCGAGCTGCATTAAGAAAACAATTGATGCAGGGCATTGCGATGCATCAGGAAATATCTGATTTGATGATTGAGAAAAAATGGTTCCATCCTTACGAACTAACAGAACAGTATCAATTGGATCAGCTTTCGGCCAACAATACGATTAAGATTGGCAAAATGAACCTGTTTCCCGTTGAAACCAATCGAAAGGGCATGTTCGATCGGACACCTGATGAACATTAACACTGGAGGTTATATAGTATGAAGGCGGTAACGTATCAAGGGATAAAAAATGTTGTAGTGAAAGAAGTGCCAGCCCCTAAGATTGAAAAACCGGATGACATGATTATCAAAGTAACCAGTACAGCGATATGTGGTTCTGATTTGCATTTAATTCATGGTATGATCCCTAACCTGCAAGAGAACTACATCATTGGACATGAACCGATGGGAATCGTTGAAGAGGTTGGTCCTGAAGTGACTAAAGTAAAAAAGGGAGACCGCGTAATCATTCCATTTAACATCGCGTGCGGTGAATGCCGTTTCTGTAAAGACAATTTGGAAAGTCAATGTGACAATTCAAATGATAATGGAGATATGGGAGCCTATTTCGGATATTCCGGAACAACTGGCGGTTACCCAGGCGGGCAGGCGGAATATTTGAGAGTTCCTTTTGCCAACTTTACTCATTTTAAAATCCCGGAGACCTGCGAGGAACCTGATGAAAAGTTAGCGGTTATTGCGGATGCGATGACCACTGGTTTTTGGAGTGTTGATAATGCAGGCGTAAAGGGCGGGGATACTGTTATCGTTTTGGGATGCGGTCCCGTGGGACTTTTTGCACAAAAGTTTTGCTGGCTAAAAGGGGCAAAGCGGGTGATTGCAGTCGATTATGTGAATTACCGCCTGCAGCATGCAAAACGGACAAACAAAGTTGAAATTGTGAACTTTGAAGATCATAAAAATTGTGGAGAATACTTGAAGGAAATCACTAAGGGCGGTGCGGATGTAGTCATTGATGCTGTTGGTATGGACGGAAAAATGACCGATATGGAGTTTCTTGCCAGCGGATTAAAACTTCACAGTGGTGCATTGGGTGCATTTATCATGGCGACCCAGTGCGTCCGAAAAGGCGGCAATATCCAGGTAACAGGCGTTTATGCGGGGAAATATAACGGATTTCCATTTGGAGATGTTATGAACCGCAATGTAAATATTCGCTCAGGACAAGCACCTGTTATTCACTATATGCCTTATATGTTTGAACTGGTTTCTACAGGAAAGATTGATCCGGGAGATGTGGTCAGCCATGTCCTGCCGCTCAGTGAAGCAAAGCGCGGCTATGAGATTTTTGACACCAAAACAGATGATTGTATAAAAGTCGTCTTGAAACCTTAAGGAAGGAGGATTGAAAAATGAACTATGCCCTACATGAAGTTCTTGAGGTTCAAGAAATGGCTGCTTTTAAAACAAATTGTTTAACCAAATCTAAAACAATGAAAGCGCTGGTTAGTGACTCAAGGCTAAAGGAAATTATGCAGCAAGACATTGATCTTTCCACCAGACAGTTAGAAGAATATACCTCTGTTTTATCTAATGCAAAGCAATCGTTAGGAGCTGAGTATAATTGAATTCATTCATTGAAAACTTAACAGGAATGGATGCACTTTCCGACCAGATTGTTGCGATGGATTTATTGATTGCGGCAAAAAGCGGAGTTAGAAATTACGCCATGGCTGTTACGGAAGCCGGAACACCTGAAGTCAAAGAAATGCTGACTCGGCATCTGGATGAAGCTATTGAGATGCATGAACAAGTTTCCGGTTATATAGTGGAAAAAGGATGGTATCACGCTTGGGATACGAACGAGCAAATCCAATTGAACTTGACAAATATGAAGACCGCTTTGGATTTGCCAACACTATAGATCATGTAAGGAACAGTAAGGAACAGTTTACTATAAACTGTTCCTTATTTGTTGTCAAAATGCTGGAGCAGGCAATTCGTCAATGTTTATGCGAAGCAAACTATACGGTTTTTCTCTCAGGTCCCTGCCATAATGAAAGCGGGCCTGCCGGTGTAATTGGTTCACAATAAGATATAAGTATTTATCCGGACCAATCGAAAACGTATCCGGCCATAAAATCCGCGGGTCATGTGCAATGGTTTCCATGTTCCCGTTCGGCATGATCTTGCGTATGCTGTTGTTTTCATAATCCCCTGCATAGACGTTTCCTTTTGCTCCGGTGATCATTCCGTCAGATGCCCCTTTTTCTCCCCTATACTCTACCAGGGAAAGTAAGTCCGTCTCCGGTATGTTTCTGTCTCTCAGGGCTTTTGTTGAAATGGAGAACAGATAACGGCTAGTTAAAGGACAAAAAAATAATGTCTTACCATCTGCTGATATCGCAATACCATCAGACGCCATTCGGAAGGGAGATATGGAACCGTCTTTATTTCTATTCATCAGTATGTTGCCTTCTACTTTTGGCATAAAATAGGGATCGGGTGATGTAGGTGGGGTTCCGCTTAACCTTCTGAATGCTTTTCCGGTTTCTAAATCCACAACAATGATCCCTCCAGGGCCTTTGGAGGATGAATCTGTAATATAGGCATAACCGGCTTTTCCTACGCGAAAATCAAAGCGAACATCATTCAAATATGTGGTTGGCAGGACTACTTCTTCTGTAAAGGTATACACATTTCTGATTGTATTTGTGTTTAAATCAACGGCGACTAGTTTTGCCCCCCTTTTAATTGGTTCAGAAAAATTGGGTGCTGCTGTATCCAATACCCAAAGTGTTCCCCTTCCATCAGCCACTACACTTTGGACACTGATAAATGACATAGCAACGTTTGCTGGGTTAGCCAAATTTGTTTCTAAATTTGGATAGGGCTGCAATTGGTCTCCTGCAATTTCCGCCACCGTAAATTTTACGTCATCTCCCCATTTCGGAAAGCACACGAAAATACGCCCGGTTTCTGACACGGTAACGCCTGTAGGCATAGCCCCATAAAATGAATGAACGAGTTCTAACTTACCGAAATACTTTTCCATTGGCAGCATAAATTTTCATCTCCCTCATTTGAATGCTGTTTTTCTTGTCCCTAGGCACAAAACATTACAGAGCACTTGGTTTTCTTTGGTTAAAATCTATTCCCCTGAACATAATAAATGCAGGAGCTATTATTAAGGTATTCGGTCAGGTGGTATGTATTGATGTTTCGTAAAAAGAAAAGGGCAGCAGCGAATCAGAAAAAAAATGAAGAGAAAAAAAGGAATACTCATGAAGACGTGACACTTGAATTATTGAAAAAAGTAACAGAGAAAATGGATGATGCTGAAATCGTACAGAGGCAAACAAACAACGGTGTTTCTTTTTCACTTGTTTACATACAAACGTTAATTGACAAGGAGAGACTGAACGAGGCGGTTATTCAGCCGCTTCTCCTGAGCAAGGATCAGACGTTTATTCAGGGGATATCCACCTGTAGCGTTTTAAGAATCCATTCAATAGAAGAAGCCAAAGAACACATGGTGTTTGGTGCTGTTCTCATCCATGATCAAGAGAATAATGAATGGTGGGCGGTAAAACTGGAGAATTCGCTCAGTCGAGCAATCGAAAATTCAGAAGTTGAGACAATAATGTACGGGCCAAAAGACAGCTTTACTGAAAGGATTGAGCAGAATATGTTCATGATTCGGCGGCGTCTGCCTGTCACTGAGCTAAAAGCAGAAAAATTCCAGGCAGGTTCGAATACCAAAACCCAGGTTCAGATGCTTTATATTGAAGGAATTGCCAATCCGGATATCGTCGAAATTGCTCGGAAAAATATTTCTAAAGTTAACACTGACTTGATTTTGGAGAGCTCCAATCTTTCCGCTTTTATGGATGATCATACGCACAGTTTGTTTCCGCAGTTTATGCAGACGGACCGGCCGGACTCATGTGCCTTTTCACTGGGGCTAGGCAAGATCATTATTTTGCTAAATGATACACCTTTTGCGCTCATCGCCCCCATTACCTTTTTTCATCTGTTTCAATCTCCAGAAGATTATGTTCATCGCTGGGTGATTGCGAGTTTTTTACGGAGCCTTCGTTATTTTAGTTTTTTTATAGCCATTACTCTGATTCCTCTTTATGTCGCATTAACCACTCATCATTATCAGATGATTCCGCTCCAGATTCTGTATGTACTCACGGAATCACGGACCAAACTGCCATTCACTCCATTTTGGGAATCAGTGATCATGTTGGTTATCATTGAAATTATTAAAGAAGCGAGTTTACGGATGCCGACAAAAACGAGTCAGACGATTGGAGTGATTGGTGGTATTGTTATCGGACAAGCTGCTGTCGAAGCGGGATTTGCCAGCAAAGTGTTGATTGTTCTCGTGGGAATCTCGGCGATTGCGTCATTTTTAGTGCCGAATTATTTAGTCACAAAAGCAACTACCGTTCTTCAATTTTTGATTCTTATACTTGCATCATTTCTGGGGATCTTGGGGATTGCCTTTGGATTGATTCTTCTGCTCGCTCATCTGAATGCTCTTTCTTCCTTAAAACAGCCATTTTTTGCACCAGTTGCTCCGCTTTACTGGAGAGATTGGAAAGATCTTTTTGTTCGCGTACCATTGCCATGGGCAAAGCTGCGGCCGGAATATTTGAAGACAGTGAAAAAATGGCGGGTTTCTAAAGGGGAGGGGAGCGAATGAGCAGCAGATTTCAGTTGTTTGATCGAACTGCTGTTATGGGAAGCGGTTATATCTTTGCCATGGTGAACCGGATGCAAATGCTGTACTATGTATTAATTTTGCCCAAACATTTGGTCCATCCTTATATGATGGCAGGGATCCTTGGGGTGGGATTTCTTTCGCAGGTCAATCTTTTGATTTTGTCAAAATTTTTAACATCAAATTATTATGTTCTAGGTTATCGCGGCTTTGTACAACTATTTAGCGAAAAGCTTGTCCGATTCTTTGCACTTCTGGGCTTTTTTTTCATTTTAATTAAAGTGATCGTGACCACTTTGGGGTATGTCGAAATTGTCCACCAATTTATGTTTCCCTCGATGAAGACGAGCTGGCTTATTTTCTTCTTGATGGCATCCGGGTTTTATATCGCTTCTCAAGGGATGGAGAAAACGATTCGCTTGTCCATCATCGGTTTTTTTGCCACGATATGGGTGATTCTTGTCTATATTCCATATTTTTTGCCGCCGATTGCCGAAACTCATCATTTGTATCCGTTGGTGCCTGCGGCGAGTTCATTTCCTTCATGGTATGGACTGTTCATGATTTGGTCTGCCCTCTCTGGACCTGAGTATTTAGTTTGCCTCGGCCCCTGGATCGGCCCTAAGGAAAAGATTTTAAGGGGAATGAGTATAGGCAATGCACTGTCAGTCTTTGAATACCTTGTTCTGTTTGTGGCTTGTCTTCTATATTATGGTTCACCATACTTGGAGAAGATGAGCTTTCCGGTTGTGAACATGATCCGCTATCTGCAGTCACCCGTTTTTGAAAGGGTGGATCTTATATTAATTTCCCTAAACATGATTTATTTTCTCTATTTGATTGCCCTTTTTTTACTATGTTTATATGGAGCAATAAGAATCGTTTCAGGGAGAATAAACATCGAGACGAATCGTAAGGGATTTTTAGGAAGTATTATTGCCGTTTTTATATGTATGCTAGTCATTAATGGTTGGTACTGGAGGGAAGGAAAGGAATTAAATGTATGGGTAACTCTTCAGCTATGGCTGGGTGCAATAACCTACCTTTTGGTTCCTTCAGTACTTGCCATTGCAATGAAATGGAAAAGGGGGCAGTCTTAGATGAAGTCTTTTTTGTCCATCTTTTGTATCCTCCTCATTATTTCAGGCTGTTCATCACCTTATGTTGAAGACAATACTGTTGAGGAGATTGCTCCGGTCACGTTTTGGTCCCTGAATCAAGGTGAAGGAGGCAAACTGAAAATAACGACCCTCGTCCCTCCGGTTACTGATGAGAAAAAAAAGCTGTTTTCACTGAATGTGGATTTATTAAAGCAAGGGAAAAAAGAATTTAACCTGAAGTTTTATCGGGAGTTGAAGCTTGGCCAACTTCGCGTGCTGATCATTAATGAAAAACTGGCAAAAAAAGAAGTCATCTCGTTAATTGATACGATCCTCACTGATCCTGATGTATCTCCGCGTCTTTTTGTTGTATTGGTCAGAGGAAGCTTTGAAGATTTTTTAGAAAGTGAAAACAAAATGGAAAAGAATCTGGATTACAACCTTTACCGGATGTTCAGGCATTATGAAAGAAGAAATCAAGGGGAAATGAGCATCGTCAATTTGCATGAATTTATGGAAAAGGTCTACTCTCCTTATTCGGATCCAGTGCTTCCGTTATTTAAGGCAGACAAAGATAATTTTACGTATGAAGGAACTGCTTTATTTAATGAAAATAAGTATGTGGGTTCCTTTAATAAAAGGGAAGACCAAATGTTTCAGCTCATTGCCAATGACCACTATTTAAAGAATCTTCCCATCCCGCATCTCAATGTTTCCTTGGGTCAGGTACGCTCAACGGTTCATATGCAGGTCGATGATCATTTCAAAACGTTAACCATTCATGTTAAGCTAAAGGGAAGAATTGATGAATACCGAGGACACCGAAACATACTCAGCCGAACGGAAATGAATAGAATGAACCACGATATCGAGTCTTATTTCCAAAGGGAAACCGTGAGGCTTGTAAAGGAAACACAAAGGTTAAAGATAGAACCGCTGGAAGTGGGAGGCCATACGCTTTCTCCCTTGGTTCATCCAATGACACGAAGGGTATGGCTGGACAAATATGAAAAGATGAAGGTTATTGTGAAATACTCAGTGAAAATAGAACCGCTAAGTTTGTAATTTTAATAAGGTTTACACCTAAAAGAAGCCAGCATTTTTATTTGGAGCAAAAGTATTAATCCATAATAGGAAAAACACGAGTATCCACACGGAATTGATCTAGGCTGCCGAATTTCATGGGCCTTTTCTGATATGCCTATTTTTCCTATGCATGCTTAGAAAAGACCATGTGAAATAGGTCTTTGGCATGATATGGCTTAGACGAACCAAAGAAGTGATTTTATAACAGAAAAAGAAAACATTTACGGAGGAACACTTCTTAAAAACAGGCATGTGTGAGGTGTATGCATGGAAGAGCGTGTATAAGATATATACTTTGATACATCCTTGAGCGGGCACAACTTAAAAGCAAATAGAGTATTCACTGATTCATGTTTGGCTGCTGCTGGTTCTTATTACAGCGCTGAACGGCTGGGCATACTCGATTGAATACTCTTGCAGTATCAAAAACCTGATTTTATTAACGTTTAAGTAGTCTTAACTAAACATCCTGCCTATTTGGCAGAAAAACTGATTATGACTGATTGAATGGAACTGTTATTCATTACGGTATGACATTGACATTAACTATTAAATATAGTAAACTTAAAATAATTAAATGAATCGTTCTCCTGAAGGGGAGTAGCTTTTACAGCAAAGTCGTCATTACGGAATTCATTCCCGGCTTTGCTGGCAGCTTAATGCTGTTAGCGAGACCTTTGCCAATTTGGTAAAGGTCTTTATTTATGAGAAAAAGCCTTTACCATTATAATGGTTAAAGGCTTTTTCTGTTGTTAATAACTAAAACAGATTAAATCCTAAGGGTGGCATTCAAAGAAAAAAAGAGGGGTGTCCAAATGAAAAAAAGAAAAATCTCCATGAGGGAATTAGTGGAAAAAAATAAAAAGGAACTTATGAAAGATAAAGTGTTGAATGAAAAAATAGAAAAAAGATTAGAAGATAAATATTTAAAAATGAAATATCAATAAAGGTCAAAAGAATAGTTAAAAAAACAAACAAAGGAATGGATGTTCATGATCTTAAGAAAATATATGTCTATGTTAGGGATTGGTGCAGCAAATATTGATCTCGTATTAGAAAAAAACACATATAAGAAAGAAGAACTGGTATATGGAGACTTTGTAATCAAAGGAGGTACCATAGAGCAGCAGCTCAAACGAATTGAATGCAGCTTTATCCAGGTTAGTAAAAATGAAAAAAAACAGAAAATCATTGAATCTTCGACCATTTTAACATCAAGAATAATAGAACCAGAAAGTATTCATAACCTTCCATTTATGTTTAAGCTTCCGTTCTCTATAGAACCCTCGGATCAAACAACATCTCATTTTTTCAGGACGAGGCTGATATTTGATGAAGGAATGGAAAGCAAGGATCAAGACGGGATCAAGATAATCGGATAAAAAAAGTTAAATAAATTAATAGATTATTGCCACTTGAATCCATTTTTGACAATACAGTACAGGCACCACACGTCTTTTAAGGCTGTGGTGTTTTTTTATTAATATAAATACCGGGTTAATAACCTGAATCCTTTCAAAAAGCCATCCGGAAATTGATATGATGAAAAACAGGGATTAGCAAGTTATGATTTTTAAAAAAAGGAAATTCTATCTATGAATATATCAGCATATATTAAAAAAAAGCGCAATAGCATGCGCTTTTTAATGGATATTTCTATAAAGGCCAATGACTTTCCCCAATATAGCTACATTTCTCAAAATGATAGGGTCCATCGAAGAGTTTTCAGGCTGAAGACGTACAAAATCCTTTTCCTTAAAAAATCTTTTAACAGTGGCCTCGTTTTCTTCAGTCATAGCAACAACGATATCCCCGTTGTTTGCAGTGCTTTGCTGTTTAACGATAACGTAGTCGCCATCTAGTATTCCTGCTTCGATCATGCTTTCACCCATAATTTCAAGCATAAATACCTGTTCATCATGTGAGGCCATGCTTTCAGGAAGCGGAAAATATTCTTCAATATTTTCAACAGCTGTAATCGGCAATCCTGCTGTTACTTTTCCCAGGAGAGGAACGTTCACAACTTTGCTGCTTGGAATGCTGCTGCTTTCTTCCATTTCCAATATTTCAATAGCCCTTGGCTTAGTTGGGTCTCTGCGGATTAATCCCTTGCTTTCCAGGCGTGATAAGTGCCCGTGGACAGTCGAACTGGATGCCAAACCGACTGCTTCGCCAATTTCCCGTACGGAAGGCGGATATCCTTTTTTGCGCACCTCATCTTTAATGAATTCTAAAATATCCTGCTGTCGTTTAGAAAGTTTTGTCATACGCACACCTCTTCTCAAAATCCTTTGTCTCATTATAACATGCTGTTTTAAGAGATACAAACATAAGTTCGAATTTCTGTTGACTAAAAACACACGTTCGTATTATACTGTTCATATAACAAGCGAACAAATATTCGATTTGAAAGGAAGATTGTTATGAGAAGCCTAGTCAAAAAGCATTCTTATACTTTATTATTAGCAGGTTTAGTTTTTGTTCTTTCATTAATTTATTCTATTAATCTTAATAACGATGGCAAACAATCCTATCAATCAGTAACTGTGCAATCGGGTGACACGCTATGGAAGATAGCTGATCAATATAAAACAGAAGATTTGACAAAAGTTGAATTCATTGATTGGATAGAAAAACATAATGATATATACTCCAGAACCCTTAAACCGGGGGACAATATCATTATTCCAGTAACTAAAGGAGAACTTGTCAGTAACCTGGCAAGTGAACAATAAAAAAGGTTGGGAAAAAATGAATGCAATGATATACTGCCGAGTCAGCACTGAAAAATCCTCACAGGAAACATCTCTTGCCAGGCAGGAAGAAGAATTATTAAAGCTGGCGGATAAATTAAGTTTCGAAGTCTGTGCCACTATCAAAGAGCAAGCGAGCGGATATGAGCTGAATAGAGACGGGATATTTGAAATTCTCGATTTAATCAAAGATAAGAAAGCGAATGCCTTGTTGATACAGGATGAAACAAGACTAGGTCGGGGAAATGCGAAGATAGCTCTTTTTCATGTGCTTATCAAAGAGGGGATTACTATTTACACGCTTTCGCATGAAGGTGAAATTGAATTATCGGATTCTGATGCCATGGTAATAGAAATTGTCGGCATTGTTGAAGAGTATCAGAGAAAACTTCATAATCTAAAAATCAAAAGAGGCATGCTCCGGGCAGTAGAACAAGGATTCCGGCCAGAAAAAAACCTGAAAAACCATGGCAATCCTGCCGGCAGAGAGAAAAAGGAAGTTCCGGTCGAAGAGATCGTTCGCTTAAGGATGAATGGGCTGACCTTTGAAGAAATTTCAGCAACTTTAAGAGGATTTGGCTATAAGGTTTCTAAGGCAACGGTCCACCGCCGTTATCTTGAGCATCAAAAAGGGATAGAAAGTCAGTCATAGAACTTGTTTTTTTCGATGATTTTATATAACATGACAGTATCAGAAAAAGAAGGAGCGAGACGATGCTGTCGAAAGAAAAAATCGCCCGTATTAATGAATTGTCAAAGAAGTCAAAAGCAGAAGGCTTAACAAATGAGGAAGCGAAGGAGCAATCTAAGCTTCGAAGTGAATACCTTCAGACTTTTAGAAAATCAATGTCCGATACCCTAGAAAACGTGACAGTGATAGATCCAGAGGGCAATGATGTCACGCCCGATAAAATTAAAGAAATTAAAAGCATGAAAAAAAATCTGCATTAAACATTGCAGCTTGGAAAAAGAGAATGCATAAAATATGTATTCTCTTTTTTTAATAGCCTGAAATTTTTGGAATTTCGAGTGAGTTACCTTGAAGAAGCCCCAAGCTAAGTCTGTTTCCAATTTATTAGGGTGAAGTAATTGATAAAAAACCTCTCAATAGTGAATGAATTATGTTTTCGACAAAATCATTTAATTTTTTTATCATATAACAACATTTCTTTCCGATAATAGCAGATATAATAAGAAAAAGGCTGTTAGGAGGCGTTGTATTGAGAAATTATCGGATATATCTTATAGAAGATGAATTTGCCTATCATTTTTATGGCAGAGAGAAGATGTTTTTCAATTTGTTTTTGGAGTATACTAATGCCTCTGGTGAGAAGAAGAGTATTTTGCAAAAGCAAATCGAATATGTTACAAAAACGATACCAGAAAACCAGCTGCAGTCAGAAATAAAGAATAAAACAACAAAAAAAAATAATATAACGAGTCAGAATGGTGTTTATCTCTTAGACAATACAAATGGATTCAGTAAAGCAGCTCTAATCATCCATGTCGATTATTTGGCTTTAAAAGCAGACGGCAATTTTGAAGCTGAAACTGCATTTTTTGAATGCATTAGAAAATGTGACTCCAATTTTCTTGCTCTTGATTTCGATAACAATCGATATGGCTGGCTAAAACCGATAAAAGAGAGAAAATTTGTCTAAATAGAGGACTTTCTACTGCGCAGTATTGTATAATATTCCTTGGTCTAGTACACTGTATGATAGACAACATGAAGGAGGAAATAGTATGTGGGTATACATTCTAGTTGGTGTTCTGGCATTAATGGTCGGAATAGCATTAGGATTTTTCATAGCTCGGAAATACATGATGGACTACTTAAAGAAAAATCCGCCAATCAATGAACAAATGTTAAAAATGATGATGATGCAAATGGGTATGAAACCTTCCCAGAAAAAGATCAATCAAATGATGAGTGCTATGAACAAGCAACAAACAAAATAAATCCTGATATATCAAGGGTTTATCACTTGATTGAAGGCAATTATAGGACAAGCTTTTCTAAGAATACGATGTAGAGTGAATTTTTCATCGGAATTTTTATACTATAATTGGTGTATCTTTCATCAAACTAATCCGAAACCACTTTTTCTATTGGAAACTAAACCAATGAAGGGTGGTTTTTTTGTGTTATTTGAGGATGTTTTAGGTATATGTACCACTGTCAAGCTAAAGGATACACAGAAAAGACGATGAAAAATAAACGCGAAGAGTATAAGCAGTTGAAGTTTTATTTGAAGGATTCATCACTTTGCTGTTTTCCATATTTAAAAATTTCCAAATACAAGAAGTGCGTCAAAAAGTTGGATATGCTCTTAAAGGCCTGGTTTATAGGACTTTCTATTTAATAGACAGTTTAACTTAAGTAAAGACATAACTCTTCTCTATGCTCTTATTTTTATTGTAATTTTCAGATTAATGTTATAATAAACATAACATTAATCCAAAAATATATTGTTGGTGATAGGGGTGTTAGTTGAGTGACCCATCGAGAACACAGCAAAAACATCCATAAAAAGCTGATACAAGAATTTAAATTAAATGACTTTATTGAGTTAATGGAACATCCGTCCATGTTATTTCATGAGGGGGGAGATGTTATATTTTTCAACGAGTCCTCCAGGAACATCTTCCACTTAAGTTATGACTTTTCTTTTCAAAAATCTCAGCAGACATTTTTGAGTCAACAAATTATAAGGATGGATATAGATTTTTTGGAAGAGTTTTGTTCTATAAATGACATTGAGTATTACAGGTCAGTACGAAAAATTCGATTCGGTGATGTAATATTTCTATTAGAAACCCTTGATCCTTTATGTGTATTTGAAAGAAAAACCAAAGAATTGGCCAACCTCAAATTTACCAAACAGATTATTGATTCAGTACATGATGGTATATATATTGCAGATGAAAGGGGATTCACACTTCATGTGAATAACAGATACTCTGAAATTACCGGGATTAAAAATGAAGAGGTCCAGGGACTTCACGTTTGTGAGCTGGTTAACCGTAAGTATTTTGATAGTACCATTACTTTGAAGGTTATTAAAGAAAAAAAGAGAGTTTCAATCTTACAAAAAATTAAAAATGGACACCGGCTCAGGACTGTAACAGGAAATCCTATTTGTGATGAACAAGGAAATCTAATGATTGTAGTTAATACTGTACATGATATGACAGAATTAAACCGATTAAGAGAATCACTCAAAGAACAGGAGATTACCAATACGAAACAAAAAATTGAGCTGCAGATACTCCGTTCTCAAATGGCAGAGGTTCCAGAGTTAGTTGGCAATAGTGCGGCCATTGGATCAGTTAAGATGAAGATAAAAAAAATATCCGAAATTGACTCCACCGTATTGATTTTAGGTGAAACAGGTTGTGGTAAAAATGTAGTGGCCAGGGCTATTCATAAATTGAGTGATAGGGCCTCTAAGCCTTTTATTGAGGTCAATTGTGGGTCAATCCCAGAACATTTAATAGAGTCGGAATTGTTTGGGTACGCAAATGGGGCATTTACTGGGGCAACCCGAGGAGGTAAGCCAGGATTATTGGAGGTTGCTAGACATGGCACTATATTTCTAGATGAAATTGGGGATATGCCATATCATCTTCAAGTAAAATTATTGACTTTTCTTCAAGACAAAAAAATCAGACGTGTGGGTGATACAGCTTCCATTGAAGTTGATGTTAGAGTAATTGCAGCAACACATAAAAATCTTAAGCAATTAGTTGATGAAGGAAAATTTAGAGAAGATTTGTATTATCGTCTGTCTGTGGTACCAATTCATCTTCCAGCTCTTCGAGATAATAAAGATGATATCTATGTACTTACTGAACATTTTTTGAAAAAATACAGTAATAAATATAAACGCTCTATACAATTATCTAAAGCAGGTTACCTTGCACTAGAGAGTTATAGTTGGCCAGGTAATGTTCGAGAATTTCAGCATTTAATTGAACAATTAGTAGTGCTTACCGAAGGTAATATGATAGAAGTACATGATTTACCGGAACATATTCATTCAAAAAGTTTATTAAGGTCTACTAATGCAGTCAAACTGGATGAAATAGTCCAAAACATAGAGTTTCAAGTTATTAAAGAAGCTTGGGAGCAGTTAGGGGATGTAAACTTGGTTGCTGATCGATTAGGCATTCACCGGACGACTTTAGTTCGTAAAGCAATTAAGTTGGGATTAAATCTTAATAAAAAGGGTAAACCCACCTCCACCCTTTAAACATAAATTTATTTCATTGCACGCGGGAATTCTGTACGTTTTATAAATACATAGTGATGAGGTAGTATGTCATTCATCCTTATTTAGAAAAGTCACTTCTCGTTGGAGAAGTGACTTTTCTATGTTTTACCATGAATTACAATCAACAAATCGTGCAAAGTTGCACA
>NZ_MLYQ01000186.1:0-371 GCF_001866725.1 Bacillus sp. MUM 13 | reverse complement strand
GCACCTTACACTCCAATCAGCCTGGTTTAACAACAGGTTCACTTCACAGAACAATTAAAAAACAACAATCTTTAAGAAAAGAGCCTTGACTAAAGAGAGGCGACGCATATTCAAGAATCCAGAAAACAAAAAAAAACGAAACAAAAGTTTCGTTTTCCTGATTGCGGGGACAGGATTTGAACCTGCGACCTTCGGGTTATGAGCCCGACGAGCTACCAGACTGCTCCACCCCGCGACGATAATATATTGATTCATGTATATTATAACCATATTTCAGGTGAATATACATAAATTCGCTTGGCGGCGTCCTACTCTCACAGGGGGAGAACCCCCAACTACCATCGGCGCTGAAGAGCTTAACTGCCGTGTTC
>NZ_MLYQ01000185.1:0-488 GCF_001866725.1 Bacillus sp. MUM 13 | reverse complement strand
TGTTCCATAGCAGCAAAATTCACGCAAACAACCCTAAAAAAAACTCCCATAGTCCGGGAGCTTTTCTTCACAATCAATTGTTAAATGCTGCTTCAAGCCTGTAAATCCGGCTGCCTTTACTTGAGAACTTTTCTTCATATTCAGTCATGATATTTCCTTCATAATCGCTGTTATGGAGATCAAGACTGATGAATGACAGAAGCATTCCATACTGTGAAATACTTAACAGCGAGGATTCAAATAATCCCTGATTATCTGTTTTAAAGTGTATTTCTCCTTTTTCAGGAAGAATGTCTTCGTATATGGAAAGAAAGGATGAGTGGGTCAGGCGCCTTTTAGCATGGCGTGTTTTTGGCCAAGGATCCGAAAAGTTGAGATATACCCGCGAAACTTCGCCCTTCTCAAAACATTTCTGCAATTCGGCTGCATTTTCTACCATCAGCTTCAGGTTAGGCAATTCTTCTTCAATCAAAAGATCCAGAGCTGTC
>NZ_MLYQ01000184.1:0-281 GCF_001866725.1 Bacillus sp. MUM 13 | reverse complement strand
AATCGAGTAGGAGGAGGTGACTAACCTCCGACCTCTCACACCACCGTACGTACCGTTCGGTATACGGCGGTTTCAATTAAGTCAAACGCAATGTTTGATATCTTATAAGCAGACTTTTGAGCCCTTGATTCGTCCAGTATTGGTTATCAAGGGTTCTATCTAAGATAGGACTTTTAGATACACTCCAGTAGCCCAATCTTGAATTTGCCCACTCCCACGCTTTGTTAGGTTTGATCCCTAACTTCGTTAGGTTTCTGTGTTTTGTTTTCACTTTCTTCCAC
>NZ_MLYQ01000183.1:0-313 GCF_001866725.1 Bacillus sp. MUM 13 | reverse complement strand
GCGGAGGCTTTTTATGTTTTGGTGAAGCTCCATGCTCAAGAAAAGTGAGCTCCTGACATGGAAACCCGCAGAACCCTATGTGATAAAGCTTTTCAAGATGCAGCAGCTTCAGGGAATTAGGATGCATCATCATCCTTTCCAAATAATCAAAAATAATGGAGGAATGAACGATGAAAAAGTTAACCACTGACAGGATGTTACTGAATTTTACAGATCCAGAGAGCGGCTAGTGATAATGAAATGTTGACTTAAGGAGGAGAAACTATGTTTTCGATATTTAAAAAGCTATCATGGTTCTTTAAAGAACAATGGA
>NZ_MLYQ01000182.1:0-1183 GCF_001866725.1 Bacillus sp. MUM 13 | reverse complement strand
TAGCAGGAAAGTTTACGAAACCAGCCATAAAAAGAGACCCTCCTTTCACCATGTCAAGGCCCGATTCAGGAAGACGGGCTTCGGCTTTAAGGGGGGTTTTTCTTTGCTTGAGGAAAAAGGCTGTATTCTCCGGGAGGATAAAGAGTACATGATTGGTTTATGATAAAATAAAAAAGGAAAAGGAAGGGAAAAAGACCATGGCTTATCAAAATCACTTCTTCTTTGCGTTATCTTTGCCGGACGAAACCAAATCATTTATCAGCCAGCAGGCCAGCCGTATCAAAGAAGAGTTTGCATTTAAAAAGTGGCTGCATAGAGAGGATTATCATATTACCCTGGCCTTTCTTGGCGATGCACCGCAAGACAGGAGAAATCTTGCCCTGCAGCTGGCCGGGCAGGAGCTCGAAAATGAAAAGGGATTTGAACTGGCCATCAGTGAAATCGGCCTATTTGGGCAAAGCCATTCACCCAGGATTCTCTGGGCTGGTGTCGAGCGGGAGGAACGCCTTTTTCATATTCAGCAGAAAGTGTTCCAGGCATGTCTGAAAGCAGGATTTCAGCTTGATAAGAAACCCTTTAAGCCGCATATTACCATTGCACGGAAATATGCTGGCGATTCACCCTTTTCTTTGGAGAAAATCGATAAAACGGCAAACACAGAAAGCCAGCACCGCTTTCGGGCATCTGGTATTACACTTTACCAATCACATATAGGCGAAATGCCTTCTTATGAACCGATTGTAAGAATAGAATTGATTTAGCGAATAATAAGAACGGGTGGTGACCTTTTGGGCCAGCTCATTAAATTACAGGATTATATTTCAAGATATGAACAAGATATTTACCGATACCCTATACAATTCGTACGCCTCAAACAGCAGCAATGGGAAAAGGTGAAGGCAGCCTATCTAGCTGGCGAGCTTGAGAAGCATTATGGAGGAACCGGCTACTCTGATGAAGATGACGAGCTGTACATTTCTGAAAAGACAGGAATACTGTCAAAAATGAAAAATATGTTTGCCAGAAACGATAGGAAGGATGAACAAGTGGAGGAACAGGAGGGGACTGCCCCGGAAAACGTCAATGTGTTTTCCCTTCACATTCCTGCACGGCCAGAAAGCCTCGATGAGCTTAAGCAGACATTTCTCAATCAGCTTCTCAGTTTTCAGATGAAGTGGGGGAG
>NZ_MLYQ01000181.1:0-218 GCF_001866725.1 Bacillus sp. MUM 13 | reverse complement strand
ATAAATGGTACCTACTTTCCCCAACCTGTACGTCGAGTCGAAATCCCGAAACCGAACGGCGGTGTAAGGAAGTTAGGAATCCCGACAGTGATAGATCGTTTCATCCAACAAGCTATTGCACAAGTACTCAACAAGGAGTTTGATCCTTTGTTCTCTAAGCAAAGCTACGGTTTTAGACCGAACAAGCGTGGTCATGATGCAGTCCAACAAGCTAAACG
>NZ_MLYQ01000180.1:0-345 GCF_001866725.1 Bacillus sp. MUM 13 | reverse complement strand
TTCACATATAGACAGAAACGGGGGAAACACCATGTTAACAGCAGTATTAGTAGATTCAGAGTTAAAGGCTTGGGCCATTGAGCAGCGCAGGCACCTGCATATGCATCCGGAGCTTTCAGGAGAGGAATACGGGACAGCCGCTTATGTAAAAGAAAAGCTTGCTCAGTTCGGAATTCCGCTTGAGCCGCAATTTTCCGCACCCAGTGTTGTGGCCTTTTTTAAAGGAACAGAAGGAACAAAAACCATTGCCCTGAGAGCGGATATGGACGCACTTCCTATTAATGAAGAAGTAGAAAAACCCTATAAATCTACTGTTCCAGGTGTGATGCATGCCTGCGGACATGA
>NZ_MLYQ01000018.1:0-101924 GCF_001866725.1 Bacillus sp. MUM 13 | reverse complement strand
GGGGAAAATAATAAATAATAAAAATAGTTGAAAATTCTAAAAATGATATTTATACTCTTTTTAGACAGATATGTAATCACCTAGTCATCAGATGACCATACATTTGAAAACGGTTACTTTAAGTGGAGGAGCATATTTGTACATAATTAAAGGGAGGAACCTTATGTCATTTCAGCAGAATTTCACCGCAGTAGGAAATAATCTCGCACTCTCCTCGCTTATTGCCCTGATTCCTATCTTATATTTTTTTTGGGCACTCGCAATAAAACGAATGAAAGGCCATATTGCCGGACTTACGACACTTATCGTAGCCTTGTTGACTGCTGTTCTGGCATTTAAGATGCCGGCAGGAATGGCTGTAACGTCAGCCACTCAGGGAGCAGTTTACGGTATATTGCCAATCGGATGGATCATCATCACTTCTGTTTTCTTGTATAAGCTTACTGTGAAGACCGGCCAGTTTGACATTATCCGGTATTCAGTATTATCCATTACAGAAGACCGGCGAATCCAGGCATTATTGATTGCATTCTCGTTTGGAGCCTTTCTTGAAGGGGCTGCAGGCTTTGGGGCCCCGGTGGCGATTTCGGCAGCACTTTTGGTTGGGCTGGGCTTCAATCCCTTATTTGCAGCAGGCCTGTGTCTGATTGCCAACACTGCTCCCGTTGCTTTTGGAGCAATCGGTATTCCTGTAATCGCAGTAGAGGGACCAACAGGTGTCCCGGCGATGGAAATATCTAAGATGATCGGCCGGCAGCTTCCATTTATATCCTTTTTTATACCGTTCTATTTAGTAGTGATTATGGCAGGTTTTAAAAAAGCAATGGAAATCATTCCGGCTATTCTAGTCTCAGGAGTTTCCTTTGCATTGACACAGTATGTTACTTCCAACTTTCTTGGGCCTGAACTGCCCGATATTCTTTCAGCTCTCGTCTCCTTGTTCACAATGGTGATTTTCTTGAAATTCTGGAAACCGAAGACTATCTTCCACTTTCCAGGGGAGCAGGAAATGGCTGCTTCTGTAGCCATCGATGCTGTCAGCACTGAGAAGCATTATACCAAAGGACAGGTGTTTAAGGCTTGGTCTCCGTTCCTGGTACTGACTGGAATGATCTCCCTTTGGGGAGTTCCCGTTTTGAAGCTTGCTTTAACAGGGCACTATCAAGGGAGCAGTGCCGTATTAAAAGCGGTCAATTCCTTGGGACATGCTTTAACATTCGCGCCGGAAGTGCCTGCTTTGAATAACAAAGTCATTAATATTGACGGTCATGCCATCGAGGCCGTTTATAAGCTTGATTTTTTAGGTGCGGCAGGAACTGCGATTTTCATTGCGGCACTTATAACGAAGTACATCGTGGGAATATCTTGGAAAAACTGGGCTGCCGTTTTCGGCGAGACACTAAGCGAGTTGAAATTTCCGATACTTACCATTTGCTCTGTAGTAGGATTTGCCTATGTGATCAATGCTTCCGGCATGAGCACTACGCTAGGGATGACACTTGCCAAGACAGGATCGTTATTGTTTCCGTTCTTTGCTCCATTTCTTGGCTGGCTCGGGGTTTTCATAACTGGCTCGGATACATCAGCAAACCTTTTATTCGGAAACCTTCAGAAGATTACAGCAGAGTCGATTGGTATGAACCCAATACTTGCCATTGCGGCAAACTCTTCAGGAGGGGTTGCCGGAAAGATGATATCACCGCAATCGATTGCCGTGGCCTGTGCAGCTGCGGGACTAGCGGGAAAAGAATCAGACTTATTCCGTTTCACAGTTAAGCACAGTCTGTTTCTCGTCGCCTTAATAGGGATCATAACATTCTTGCAGAATACGGTTCTTTCTTGGATGGTTCCTTAATTTACTACATGTAGAGAGTTTTAGATTATCGTATAGCGGTTGTAAATGGGTATGCATTTGATACTGGCAATAAATACGTTTAAAACAGAAATGGGGGAGGAAAATTGCTGGAAATTCTAGTGAAAGAAAAAATAATTGCCGTTGTGACGAGAGAGAATTTTGATGATTCAAAAACAGGGCGGCTCGTTTATTCATATGATTCCACACCGAATTATCAAGCACTTCCAGATGCAGTTGTCAGTCCAAGAAATACGGCAGAGGTAGCGGAAATTGTTAAGATTTGTAATGAACATCAAGTTCCCATTGTGCCGCGGGGCTCCGGCACCAACCTTTGCGGAGGCACCTGCCCTCTTGAAGGCGGGATTGTGATGCTGTTTAAGCATATGAATAAAATCCTGGAAATTGATGAAGAAAATTTAACTGCGACCGTACAGCCAGGGGTCATTACGTTTGATATCATCACTGCAGTAGAATCAAAAGGTCTATTTTACCCGCCTGACCCGGGTTCCATGAAAATCTCGACAATCGGCGGCAACATTAATGAGAACTCCGGCGGTCTCCGCGGTTTGAAATACGGTGTTACAAGGGATTATGTCATGGCTCTGGAGATTGTACTGGCTAACGGGGAGATTATCCGCACAGGCGGAAAGCTTGCCAAGGATGTAGCGGGTTATGACTTTACCCGTCTCTATGTCGGTTCAGAAGGTACACTTGGAATTGTAACAGAAGCTACCCTAAAGCTTATTCCGATTCCTGAGGCAAAAAAGACGATGCTCGCTCTATATCAGGATATGGAAGCTGCTGCGAGATCGGTTTCGAAAATCATTGCAAATAAAATCATACCGGCTACGCTGGAGTTCCTTGATCAGCCGACTTTAAAGGTAGTAGAAGACTACGCGAGGATTGGGCTCCCGACAGATGTGAAGGCAGTTCTATTAATTGAACAGGACGGCCCTCCGGAAGTAGTGGAGCGGGATATTAAAAAAATTTCTGAAATTTGCAGGCAGGAAATGGCGGTATCTGTTCAAACCGCTCAGTCTGAAACAGAAGCCGAGGCTTTACGGACAGCTCGAAGGACTGCGCTTTCGGCACTTGCCCGTCTAAAGCCGACGACCATTCTCGAAGACGCGACCGTACCTAGGTCAGAAATCGCAAAAATGGTAAAAGCGATTAATGATATTGCCGCTAAATACAACTTAGATATCTGTACATTCGGCCATGCAGGGGATGGGAATCTGCATCCGACATGCCCGACTGACGCGCGCAACCATGAGGAAATGGAAAGGGTGGAACATGCTTTTGCTGAGATTTTCGAAAAAGCCATTGAACTCGGCGGAACCATTACAGGTGAACACGGCGTCGGCATCATGAAATCTCCTTACCTTGAGTTGAAGCTTGGAAAAGCAGGGATCGCTGCCATGAAGGCAGTAAAGACCGCATTGGATCCCAATAATATCATGAACCCTGGGAAAGTATTCATGGACGAAAGCAGAAAGCGGGTGAAGGTGGGACAATGACAAAGCTCAAAGAACGGCAGAAGATACAAAAACAATTTAATGAGCGTATGAATCAGGAAGAATTGCTGAATTGTATGAGGTGCGGCTTTTGCCTTCCATCCTGCCCGACATATATTGAATCGGGTTTCCAGGAATCACACTCGCCGCGGGGCAGGATTGCCTTGATGAAGGCAGTGGTCGACGGCCTGATCGAACCGGATGAGGATTTCGAGAGATCACTTGACCTGTGCCTGGGCTGCCGGGCATGTGAACCAGTCTGTCCATCCGGCGTTAATTATGGTCAGCTTTTGGAAGAGGCAAGGGATATCGTGAACCAGAACAAAAGGCATTCACTGCCGGTCAGAGCGGTAAGGAAGGCTGTTTTTCATGGATTATTCCCCCATCAAAATCGAATAAAGAACTTAACTGGCTTGATTGGGTTTTATCAGCGTTCCGGTTTGCAGAAGGCAGCAAGAAAAACTGGCATGATGAAGCTATTACCTGAAAATCTTGCTGCAATGGAAAAGGTGCTTCCACCCGTTCCCACGAGGAAGGAAATGAAAAACCGTCCTGAACATTTGCCATCCATCGGAACACAGACAGGCAGGGTCGCTTTCTTCAGCGGGTGTTTAATGGACACGGTTTTTCTTGAAACCAATAATGCCACGATGAAGCTGCTGCAGCTAGCCGGCTGTGAAGTGGTCATACCTAAAGGACAGTCCTGCTGCGGAGCCCTTCACGGACATAGCGGGGAAAAGGAAAGTGCAAGGGAGCTGGCGAAAAAGAATATTCAGGCATTTGAAGATTTGAATGTGGACTTTATTATCACAAACGCTGGCGGTTGCGGGGCATTCCTGATAGATTATGATCACTTGCTAAACGATGATCCGGTCTGGAAGGAACGAGCCGCCGCTTTTAAAGGAAAAATTAAGGACATCGCAGAGGTACTCGTTGCCGCAGGTTTCCATGAGAAGGTAAAATTGCAGCTGCCGCCACAGGTGGTTACCTATCAAGACTCCTGCCACCTTAGGAATGTGATGAAAACCTCATCGGCTCCAAGGCTGCTTATCCAATCCATAGAAGGTGTGGAATTCAAGGAAATGCAGCAAGCCGATCGCTGCTGCGGCTCAGCTGGAATCTATAACATTATCGAATCCGAAATGTCGATGAGATTGCTGGATTCTAAGATGGTCCACGCAACGGCCACACAGGCATCTACAATTGTTACAGCCAATCCTGGCTGCCTGCTTCAAATGAAGCTCGGCATAGAGCGGGAAGGACTGGCTGCGAAAATGAGGGGAGTTCACTTAGTAGACCTGCTGATTGAGGCAGTGAAGAAAGAGGCGGTGGTTTAGGGTTGACGGCGTTATCGGAACCAGCTGTTTTTCTTGATAGTCCAGCAGTATTGCATGGACGATACGGTGCAGCGGCGCTTCGTGTGGAAGTGCCTGATTTTAAAAAGCGGAGTATAGTACTAAGAATCTATTAAACGCATAGCAGGGATAGTAAAATAACAATGGGACTATTGGGTTTGATATTATCCCCTTTAAATAGACAGTGTAAAAAGCCCGTGAAGTTAAATGGGTGTTACACTACTATTTGGAGGGGATTTTTCTATGGCTATAAAGGGACAAACTTTTCAATAAACGGAGCAGGCAGTTATGTTTTTTTATCTAATCATTTGGGACTGCGAAGCTCAACCCAGTTAAAACCACTCTATTTGTGCAGGGTGTTGATAAAAATGAGGTATCAAATCCGTAATTTTAGTATTAGTAATAGCTGAAGAAGGAGGGCTTGTGATGCTAAAGCCGAAATCAAATGAAGAATACCCCGCATATTATCAAACATATATTGATCTAGTTCCAGCGGGGGACTTAAAGGATGTTCTAACCAGACAGCTTGAAGAAACACTTACATTGTTATTGGGTGTTACGGAAAAAGAGGCAAACTACCGGTATGCACAGGGAAAGTGGACTTTAAAGGAAGTAATTGGCCATATCACAGACGTTGAAAGAATTATGAGTTACAGGCTGCTTAGAATATCGAGAGGAGATCAGACTCCGCTTGCCGGATATGACGATGAACAATATGTGAAAGAGGCATTGTTCCGCACACGCCTCCTTTCTAGTTTACTAGATGACTATAAGGCTGTAAGGAACTCGACTATATCACTATTGAATGGTTTGCCTCATGAATCAGAGACAAGAAAGGGGTTTGCCAACAATGGCGAGATATCTGTAAGGGCCCTTGCTTACATAATTGCCGGCCATGAACTTCATCATGTGAACATCATTAAAGAAAAATATTTGGTATAAAATACAGAGCTCTTTATTATCGGGGCCATGCATGCAAGGGGATGTAGCATGGAGGAATATTTAAGTTATACTGTGGTCATTTTGTTATTGTGCGGTTTGTTTATGGTTTATTTCAGCAGTTCAAACATACGGCGGACAATTGGAAAAAGAGACATAGCTCCGGAAATCTATTTAGAGTATTGTTAATGAACGGGTTATGCTGCATCTCATATTGCGGATTCATCATTTCGTATGTGATGAATGTTTTAATCTATGCAAAATGGATGGCATCACCACACTTCACAGCCAATATGACAGGCTTTGGGTGTTTGTCTTTGGCTGTTTTCGTAAACTTTGTTGCTATGGAACAAGGTGGTTGATTTTTGCTCCAGGATGCTCCCTTTCCGCGGGGCGGGCGGTGAGCCTCCTCGGCTTCGCCTGCGGGGTCTCACCTGTTCCGCTAATCCCGCAGGAGTTTCGCACCTTACGCTCCAATCAACCTGACTTAACAATGGAATGGCTGAAAAGAACACATTAAAAAAACAACAATCTTTAAGAAAAGAGCCTTGTTTTTTCTTGTCCTTATTCTTGAGTCTAAATTCGGCATGATGCCCAAAATCGCAAAACGGGCTGATCCATTTAGTAAATAAAGGATATTTAAATAATAAAATCGAATGTAATAGTTTAATATCTGGAGGTGTTTTTTTATGGGAAACCCTATTTTAAATCAAATCGGAACAGTTTTTATACCAGTAAGCAGCATTGAGAAAGCAAGGGATTGGTATTGCGGTCTTTTGGGTCTGGAGGCAGATGGAGAAATACAGTTTGGCCATATTTACGTCATCCCCATGGATGGGACGGGGATTGTATTAGACAGCAAGATTTTCTCAAAGGAACATATAGTGAAAACTCCTTTATTCCATTTCAATACACATAACATCGAAGAAGCCTTTCAATATATGAAAGAAAAGAATGTCACTTTGCTAACTGACATCCAGCATGAGCATTATTTTAATTTTGAAGATCCTGATGGAAATCATCTTATGGTTTGTAAGTGCTGATTAAGCGGTTAGCTTAAACTTTTTCTGATGAGGGAGGAAGCGTATGAATGTAAAAAAAGCATCGGTTTTCATCTTGTGTTTTGCTATCCTTTTCTCGCTGCTGCATCCAAAACAGTCCTTCGCCAAATGGGCTTATGCTTTTGTAGTCTATGATGGCTATACCTATGTATTGAGTGAAGAATCTGTAACAGATATCGATAAGGAAATAGGGGAAGTCACGAAGTATTCAGATATTGAAGGCACGTACTCTGGCAACTTTTCTAACGAATATCACAAAGGGACAAAATACTATTCTATCAAAGGCATTAGCACCGACCAGGCAATTGCAGTTGCCGATCATGGCCATTACAAAAAGGCCGAAAGAAGAGGAAAATATGAAGGGAAAAAAGTAGCACCTATCCGTTATATTGAAACAGGTTTAATTATTTTTGTAATCGTTGTCCTGCTGATGTATGCTTTTCGTTCAATTAAGGCCCGGCGCTGAGTTGCTTTATTGCTGGATAAGGGGGATCATGATGGAAATCAGAAAACTTCATAATGATGAGGAATATCCGATGAATCTTCTGCTTGAGGCTGATCCTTCAGAAGAAATTGTTAAAGAATATCTCACTAGAGGCGAATGTTACACAGCTTGGGACGAGGGGCAAATGGCAGGAGTTTATGTGCTGCTTCCCACAAGGCCGGAGACAGCGGAGCTGGTGAATGTCGCAGTCGCAAAAGAAAAGCGCGGCAAGGGGATTGGAAAAGAGCTGATTATGCATGCAATAAAATCGGCTAAGGAGAAAGGCTTTACAACCATTGAAGTGGGTACAGGAAATTCAAGTATAGACCAGCTTGCATTCTATCAAAAATGCGGCTTTAGAATGAATGGTATTGAAAAGGACTTTTTTATAAAGCATTATCATGAAGAAATCTATGAAAATGGCATCCGGTGCAGGGATATGGTTCGGCTATCCCAGGATTTATAGAATAAAACACAAATTTGTTGTTCCCGTCAGATTAAGGAGACCTTTACTTATTTGTGAAAGTGGTTTTCCAGAGGCCTTGCCTGCATACTCTGGTATCTTAGTATAACGAACATCATATTGTGAAAGGGGTGTAAAGTTATTGAGAAGATTTGAAGCAATGCTATTCGATTTAGATGATACATTGCTTGATAGGGATCATGCAGTAGATAATATGTTTTTAATGATTTTAGAAAAGTGTTATCCCGGTGTTAAACATTCTGCAATAATGCTGCAGAAATTTAAAGAATATGATAAAAGAAGCTATGGCAGTAATGATAAAACAAAAGTCCTGGAATCATTTTTCGATGAATTTCCGCCAAAATATAGATTGCCCCGCAATGACATTCAGGATTATTGGAATAGTAATTTTCCAAATTGTTTTTCTATAGACCAGAATACTGCAAATATCGTAAATGCTATAAGGATGCACATGAAAATTGGCATTATAACAAATGGCGCATCGCAGAGACAAAAAGCTAAAATACTTAAAACGAATTTAACTAATTGTTTTGATATAATCATTATTTCAGAAGAAGCGGGAATTAGTAAACCTGACAAACGCATATTTGAATTAGCAATAAATAGACTGAATGTGCTGCCGGAAGCCATGTTATTCGTTGGAGATAACCTAGTATTAGATATTGGCGGCAGTCAAAATGCAAATATAAAAGGGATATGGTTCAATCCTCATATGAAAAAGAACGATACCGAAATAAAACCATATGCCGAGATTGATTCTTTGGATCGTTTATTGAATTATATTACATGAGCAGCTTAATCAAATAATGACCGGGATTTGATTCTTGGATATCAAATTAGTTTTCAAAAGGCTGTTTTCGTAAGCTTTGTTGCTATGAAACACAGGATGCTTGCTTTCCGCGGGGCAGGCGGTGAGCCTCGCCGGCTGCGCCTCCTGCTAATCTAAGCAGATGTCTCGCGCCTTAAGCAGTCAGTCATCCTTCGCAACTCAATATAAAGAAACATCGCTATTTGTCATAATAGCAAGCACACCATTTTTATCAACAGACTTTATTTTAACCACAGCATCCCCGGAATAGCTTCTTTCAAAGTATCCAATTACAGTTTCGCTGTGCACATTTCCTTTTAAATCTTTATATACAATATTCAATGCGCCTTCATTGAAATCTGCCTTGGAATTTTTGACAGGGTCCACATGTAATTTGTACGAAGATTTTGCCGCAACCGGCGGGATGCTGATATCCTTTTTAATATGATTGTAGGTCACATACAGGCCGGCTATTTCCGTGTTGGTCTGATTTTTTACCTTGATATCCAATCCGCGCTGACTGATATAAAAAAAGGCCGCTGCTGCAAGGGTCAAACCTATTAGTGTGATGCTAATTAAGAACTTTTTCAAAGTACCACTCCTTCTGCAACCGGTATAAATTGGGCCATGCTTCGTTAATATAAGATTAACATATTTAACCATATTGCATTAGAATAAAGACTCACTTTCACCAGGTTTTCAGTTCAGGTCTTAAGGGTATTTATTGATAAAAATAGTTTACTCGATGAGGTGAGAGAGTGGGCAAGAATCAGCATGCTGCACCGCATCCCGGCGGAGGCTGGCAGGTGAAAGCTGAAGGAGTTAAAAGGCCTTCGGAGGTCACGGATACAAAAAAAGAGGCTGTGGATCTTGCGAGAGAGATTTCCAAAGATGAGAAATCTGAATTATTTATTCACGGGAAAGACGGAAAAATACAGTCCAGGGACAGCCATGGACATGATCCATTTCCGCCAAGGGGCTAGCCGTTTGTGGGCTGGCCTTTTCTATTTTAAGACTATATTCGGTTCCTATTTCATAATGTTGATTCAAAAAAACCGTGAATATTTTAATAACGGGTTCCGTTAAGAGGGAGAAAATTCATTTTAGCAATTGAAATAACAGTATGCTTGGACAACAAAAAAGGCAGCGATTTAGCTGCCTTTTTAATATTTGTTAAAGTCAATTTGGACAGAATCCTCAAAGCCACTATCTGTAAATATTCGTATAGATGCTTGTGTGTTGTTCGTCCAATCAACATATAGTTGGTCTGCTTTGTAACTTCTATCTAGATGGTAATATTCTTTATATTTATTTAAATTACTTCCTTTTTTTCCATAATAAATCCTTAAAAGCCTTTTAGGTTTTTGTCCTTGAGACCTGGTTATTTCTCTTATTTCAATTATTTTTTTATGATCGGGCGATTCACTTGTCACTAAAGTATTGGAATCGACTTGGATTTGTACATTTTTGAAAAGTTTACGATTATTTTTATTAAATACGATGGTTTCAGGGAATTGTTCTTCCCCCTCTAAAGTAATAATGGCGGTATCATTACTTTCCCATTTTATAGAGGCATTGGAATCATCAAGTGTTTTCCCATCGTTACTAATAATTAGGTCAATATGCTGATTTTGATATTTAATTCTGACAGAGGAGGAACCGAAAAAGGCTGGTTCACCCTTTTCTTCAATTTTGATAGTATTGGCACTGTTAGGAGAATGACTAACTATAAGTGTGCGTTCCTTAATCTCTGTCTGGTAATAAAAATAACCAACAAATAGAAGAATGGGTAAAAGAATTAGAACAACTGCTCCTATCAAGCATCCCCATTTAGCTCGCCTTTTTGTGCGTAAAATATCTTGTTCTATATCCACTTATATCAGCTACCTCTTATATATATCTGCTGCTTCAACTATTTTTTTATTGAAAGTAGAGAATATCTTTTATCTCAAATCTTTTTTGAGTTATTCCCAATCTTTGTGCTGGGGTCAATTCTTCACCATCAAACCCCTTGATTGTTTCACAAAAATTATAAAAAGTCATTAAAATAGTCAAAGCATATTGGGCATATTTAGGGTTGGAATTTGTATAAATATAACTTCTTCCTTCACCCCTTGCAGTAACTAATGGTCTCCCTAGAATTGATAATCTTCTGCGGATTTGTTGTATGAACATATCAGTTGAATAGTCACTAACATTTTAAGGCGGGTTTCCTTTGGTATATTAATAATTTCATATAATTTCATATTAAACTAAAGCTTTTTTTTTATGCTGTATAAGCAGAAATCAGTTATTTACAATATTAACTTCTTTTAACGGATAATAAACAATATTCGTTGTCCCTATTATCTTTTTCAGCGGTATCGCTCCTATACGGCGGCTGTCTTCGCTGATCCTTCTGTTATCTCCCATTACAAATAAACAATCTTTTGGAACAGTATCACTGCCTACTGCGGTTTCCTTTAAAGTGAAGGATTCTGTCAGGTTTCCTTCATTTAGTCTTTTCTTATATTTTTCTAAGTATGGTTCTTTATATGTTTTTCCATTGATATATAAAACATCATTTTTATACTGGATTCTATCACCAGGGAGTCCAATTACACGTTTAATGTAATCTCTGCCGTCAGGGGCGTGAAACACAATAATATCAAATCTTTTCGGTTCCCCAATTTTAGTTACAACCATACGTTCCTTGTCCTGTAGAGTGGGATTCATCGATTCACCGTCAACAACAATAGTGGTAAAGAAAAAAGAACGAATAATAAATACTAAAACAATTGCAGTCATAATGGGTTTTAACCAGCCGATCATTTCTCTTTTCTTATTTGTCATTACTCAATCTCCCTTAATATTTGTTTATATATATATCCTTATATTACCATATGTGTTTTCGTGTTTGTTATTTTCCTGATAAATAAGGTGGTTTTCCGCTTCAGGATCCCTGCTAAATTGTTCTGATTTAGTTCCGGGAAATATTGAAAGGCTTATTCCTACGCTTATACCGCCTCTTAGGAATGCATCATAGCAAGGTCTAACCCGCATGGGTAAAAAAAATTTTTCTGATAATAGTTTCCTGCTAAGCAGAGTTCTGCATGTTATGCATAATTTCTGCAAATCTATCAGCTATCCTCTTCATATAGATTTTATTTAAGGGAGGATTATTATGGGTAAAAAAATGGCTATGCTAATATTTTCAGTCATGCTTGTTTTTGCTCTGTCTGCATGCAGTGATCTTTCAGCGGATAAAGGCACAAATATGGATCATTCCAGTATGAATCACACTAGCTCAGGCGAAGTTCCTCAAGGTTTAAAGACAGCTCAGAAGCCTGCTTATAAACCGGGCAGCGAGGTCATTCTTAAAGCAGATCATATGAAAGGGATGAACGGGGCAAAAGCAACAGTTAAAGGGGCATATGAGACAACAGCATATGTGGTGAACTATACTCCTTCAAATGGCGGAAAAAAAGTAAAGAACCATAAATGGGTCATCAAGGAAGAAATCAAAGATGCTCAAAACAAGGAACTGTCGCCTGGTGCAAAAGTGACGCTTGATGCAGACCATATGAAGGGCATGAAGGGTGCAGAAGCCGAGATTGTGTCTTCAGAGAAAACGGTCGTGTATATGGTGGATTACACTCCTGCTTCAGGAGGAAAAGAAGTGAAGAATCATAAATGGGTAACTGAAGACGAAGTATCTGCAAAATAGAAAATGAGCTCATCCAAGGCGGATGGGCTCATTCCTTTTTTGTGCTCCATTTATAGCCGACGCCCCAAACGGTTTTCAGATGCTGATCTATCGGAAATTCCGCCTGGCGCAATTTTTCTCTTATGTTCCGGATATGTGAATCGACGGTCCGGTCTTCTGTTTCTGAAGAAAGTCCCCAAATGGCCGACAGCAGATGATCCCGGGAGAAGACTTTATTTTGATAGTTCAAAAATAGTGATAAAAGAGAGAACTCTTTTTTTGTCATGGGAATTTGCTGTGAGCCACAGAAAACCTCAAATGCGTCCTCATGTAAAGCAAGTTCTTTAAATAGCAGAGGTTCATCACTGTCTCTTGCCGTTCTCCTCAGCACAGCTTCCATGCGTGCAAGCAGTTCCTCTTCATCAAATGGCTTTGCTACATAGTCGTCTGCGCCTAATTTCAGTCCTCTTACTATTTCATTTTTATCACTGCGGGCGGTCAGCATAATGATGGGCACACTCGAGGTTTCACGGATTTTTTTGCACGTTTCCCATCCGTCTGCTTCGGGCATCATTACGTCCAGCAGGATTACATCTATGTTAGTACGATCAAGTGAATCTAAAGCCTCGCTTGCTGAGCTGCTTTTGATGCATCTATAGCCATGGGGGCTAAGGTACAGCGTTAATAGTTCGAGCATTTTAGGTTCATCATCAACCAGCAGAACGGTATTCATCTTATTGCTCCTTCAATAGTATGGTAAAGCATGTTCCTTTGTTTACTTCACTTTCAGCAGATATTTGGCCGCCGTGTGCCTCAGCCAATTCTTTAGCAATGGCTAACCCGATCCCAAAACCTCCTGTTTCCCTTGAGCGGGACTTATCCACACGGTACAGGCGGTCAAAAATATAAGGAAGTTTTTCCGGCGGGATGCCAATGCCTTCATCACGAATTTCAATGACAATAGCCTCTTCTTTTCGAAAAGCCTTCATGCTTGTACGTGCAGGTGCAGCTGAATATTTTAAGGCATTATCGAGCAGATTGATAAGAATTTGTCCAAAACGGGCAGGATCTGCACATATCTTTATGTCTTCATTTGCTTCCAATGTGAGCTGGATGTTTTTATTTTTATATGCAGGAAGCATCTTTTCATAAATGCCCTGCAAAAAAGAAGGCACGTCTATATCCTCTTTTTTAATGTTAAACTCATTTTGATCAAGCCTTGCCAAATCAAACAGTTCTTCAAGAAGGGCACTAAGCCGCTCCGCTTCTTCATGAATAATGGTTAAGTACTTTACCCTGTCTTCTTCATTCAGCATCGGCCTTTTCGCAATATCGGCATATCCCTTTACATATGTCAGGGGGGTTCGCAGTTCATGCGAGATGCTTGCCAAAAACTCATTTCTTTCTTTTTTGAGATAATTCAGGTCATTGGCCAGAGTTTGGATGGAGGATGACAACTCTCCCAGTTCATCCCTTGAAGGCGAGGGGAGAGTAACGGAAAAATTGCCTCCGCTGAGCTTTTTAGTTGCTTCTGTCATAGAAATCAAAGGCCTTGTTAATGCCTTGGATAGAAAGAAAATAGAGATCAGCATAAAGACGGCAACTAATATTCCTGCAAAAATAAAGTGGTGATTTAACTGGGCAATCAATAATTTAACACTGTTGGTATCCTTAAACATGAACACATTTCCGCTGTTTCCCTGTTTTGTATGGAAGCTTGTTACTGTTGAAATATATTGTTCATTTTTCCAGTCCTGCTGAAGGATTTTTCCGTGCAGCGGAATCTTGCCGGGATGTTTGTTCAGGATTTCCTTCATGCTGGTGTTTATTTTTCTGGAAGAAGCGAGAACTTTCCCCCTGCTGTCAGTGATTACGACTTCAGTATCGGTCTGGGATTCCATCAATCCGATATGATGGAGAGTTGATGAGTTAAACGATATTTCCAAAACATCACGATGGCTGTTTCCGCGAGCCTGCAGGGAGTGGAGCTCCTGACTGACCCGGGAATGGATGATGCCTGTGTGCAAATATATCATGGAAATTGTCTCGATCAATAACATGCATATAAAAAACCATAATCCCAGCTTAAACGAAATTTTCACTATCTTCCCCCTGCTTCATCCAATTCAGCCGGCGGTATGAAACCGGCTCTGAAGAATTAATATGTATATCTGCAATTTTACCTTGGAAATGTGAAAAAAGTATGCAGAACGCTTTATGTATGAAATTATAACAGGAAAAAAGGGAGGGCTTTCTTGAATCGGTGCACTCCCTTTCTTATTTATGAAATCATCTTACGGCACATTTCAGCACACGTTAAACAGGCATCTGCACATTTCTGGCAGTGATCGTGGTGGTGCTGTCTGCACTCATTTCCGCAGGCTTCGCAAATCTCTGCACATAGCTGGCAGATCTGAACTGCAAATGGACTGTTTGATTGCATGGCCCTTGCCGCCAAGCCGCAAATATCGGCACATTCCCTGTCCATCCTGATGCAGGAGCTCATCATTTTAACATCTTCTTCGTTCAGGCAGGCATCATAGCATGTATTACAGGCCTCCATGCAGGCAAGGCAAGCCTCTATGCATTCCTGATATTGCGCATTGTTCATATCTTCCATCTCCTAAAAAAAGTATTGTCCTTCTTTTAGTACCCGGCATCATTTGTTATTAACGCCTTTTTCAAAACTCCATAAAAAATGCACAAATTAAAAATGGGCGGTGAAAACGGACTTTTTAGCTTTACATGCAAATTGAAGCTGCACGAACAAGGAGATAATCAAAATGCTCCTATTTATGAACTTTCTTCAATTAAAGATCAGGATTAAAGAAAAATAACTTAAAAAATACATAGGCTGGGATAGAAAAAGCGAGAATTGCAAGAAGATATAGCGGTCTGAGGCTAAACATAGCCCATATAAATCCAATTATTATTACAACAAAAACTATAGCGTATAACCACATGCTTAGTGGTCTATCCAAATGAATTCACACCTTTCACATTTATCGTTGTATTCGTACATGGCAATAATCGAGTCAGCGGCAGTTTTTACGATGGGCAGCGCTTCAGTAATAGCAGCCGCGAAAGATAATATCGCTCACAGTCATATTCATTTTCAGTTATTACAGTGCCATTTTTTAAATACCCTAATACTTTCAAATGGGGAAGGATACACATTACCCAAAATAGAAAAGCAGTTAAAAATCCATATCTGAGGCATAAAATTCTCTTTGCTCTCCGTTCAATGGGATATCAAATGTTGAAAGGGATTATTGAAAGTGATGAGACCTTTTTTAAAGAATCTTTGAAGGAAGAAGGATTCTGGACAGGAAGCCTAAGAAACGAGGAGGAAGGGATAAAAAGAGAGGGATTAGTAATCTTAAGATTGCTGTTGTGGTCGCTCAGGACCGAGGCGGGCAAGTCATTGCTCAGAAGGCTGGAACTGGTCGTGTAAAGGCTGAAGAAATTGATGCGGTTATTGGAATATTGAATCGTCTTCTTTGTTATGCACAGATACAGCCACGAATTACAAGAAATTCGCTCTCATCAAGGCACTGAAACACGAGCCTATCAATCTGAGCAAAGAGGGATATGTCAAAAAAGGCATCTACCATCTCCAAAACGTCAACAACTATCACAAGCGATTAAAGGGATGGATAGGTTCCAAGGAGTGGCGACGAAGTATCTGGACAACTACCTCTACTGGTTTAGTTTCCTGCAACAAAGTAAGAAGTTGGCTGAAAAAGAGCAGATAAATCAAATGCTCCTCAGTGTTTGCCAATATTCAAATACGATTACCGTCAATTTCTTACGCAAGGTATAAAAAAAGCCATTCCGAAATGGAACGACTTTATTGCTTATTCCATTAAATCTCACTTATATTAGAATACGTTTCACCTTTTTCAAAGTCCAGTTTATGATTATTTATTGAAACAGTATGGCTGTTTATCCACTCCACTTTAGCTTTTGTCATTCTATAATCATAATAAATCGTTTTTTCAAACCATAGTGGTCCTTTCACTTTTCCAACCACAAAATATGAAGTCGTAGCCCCGCCGTTTCCAAGATAAAAATCTATTGTGTATTTGTGGTAAGGTGAATGGTATGTTTCAAACAATTCCTCTGAAATAATAAATAATCTGATTACCCCTAGGAAAAAAAATAATGAGAGCAATAATGAAAATACAAGTGTAAACCAACTTCTTGCTTTAGAAAAACGATTACTTTTATCTTTGAAGCCTATAATTCCAATTATAAAAGCGATTACAGAAAGAAACCAAGGGATATAAGCAGGTGCCAGTTCCCAATCTGAAAAAATAATCAACAAAAATGAAAACGTCAAACATAATAAACACAGATAAAATGACCATATATTACAGCGTTTTGTCATAATTTTAACCTTCCTGGAATTATTAGTTGCTCAAATAGCTTTAAGTTCTATTTACACACTAGTAACGATATTCCTTTATCCTGCCCTTTACGGTTGGCCGCTGACTATTCAGAGAACGCACCACTAAAGTAATAAAGCGGAATTGATAAGCAGGTTAATCTCTATTCCTTTTTAACTTATTCTTAGCTGAATAAGCCTCTCCATAAACAATACCATAAAAAGTAAAATATTCATTGTTTTAATTAAAAGCAACAATCTTTTCGAAAAGAGCGTTTTCAAAAGATCACTGTGTGGCTAAATTAGAATTGTTAGCAGCAGAGAATAAAGGTTTGCGGGGTGACGGGAGAGGTAATTGTAGTATTAAATGAATCTCCAGTGTCGCATTAATTGCCCAAGTAATTTGTCCTCCCGCTAATGGCTGCTGTCATTATTACATCAAATAACCCTTACGCCTTATGTTAAGTGATGGTTAGCAAGCCTGAGTTTTGGTACAAAGAGCAGGGAAGCTCATATTACTAGATTTCACGAAGGAATTTAAGGGATGATTAGAAAAATAATTTGGGAAGTTAAATTTTGAACATTCTAACAAGTGTGTATTAAACTAGGATGCAAGGGGAAGGGGAGTGAACCTAATGCGGCAGCTTAACAGCAAGGTTGTGGATTATTTTAAAGAACACCAAGAGGATGTAATCAAAACACTTTTACCAAGGAACTTAGAAGAACTTAATATAAAATTTACTGAGCAGGATTTACAAATCCACTATGAAATGCTTCATTTACTTTTGGATCGGGTAACCAGCAGTCTCAAAATTAGCAAGGAAGAGATCTCGAAAAATGAATTAGGATACGATTCATTAAATTATTTTTTTAATCACGGCGTTCAGTTAAAAGAGACTGTGGCAGTACTTGGATCATTCCGCTTGTCTTTACTCAAATACTTGCGTAATTCAAAAATCATCGATGGCAATGACTTGGAGGACGGGCTTCAAATATATGAAACCATTATTTTTGCTTTTGATGAAGCTATAAGGATAACAACACAACAATTTAACAATCAGACTGAACAAAACAAGCTGACAATGGAGAATGAGCTGGATAATGTTGCTGCTCCCATTGTTTTTATTAACGATGATGATGCAGTGATGCCTCTTGTGGGAGGGTTTTCTTCGTCACGGATGGACAGCGTAGTGAATAACACCCTAAATCAAGTAGTAAAACTAGACGTTAGAAAACTCATTATCGATTTTTCTGGTTTTGTAGGTGTTAGTACAGTGATTTTTCAAAAATTGTTTGAACTAATAGGCGCATTGAAACTAGTGGGCACCAAGGTTGAAATTTCAGGGTTTTCTCCAAAAATGGCTAAAACGGTTACAGAACTTGGATTGGATTTAACACATGTACCTGTATATGGACAATTGAGACATGCGTTGGCCTCTAGCCCTTAATCTGCTGTAAAGTTTGCCTGGTAATATGAAATCTTTCCTTTTCAGCGGCCATAGGATTCTAAAGGTTTGCTTAAAGCGTCATAAATTGAGGATGAAGCCATTCACCCTCTTTTTTTAGGCTGTTTTCGTAAACTTTGTTGCTATGAAACAAGGGGTTGATTTCCGCTCCAGGATGCTTCGCTTTCCGCGGGGCGTGCGCAGGAGTCTCCACACCTTCCGCTCCATTCAACCTGCTATAACAATGGAATTGCCTCGAGAACTATTTAAGTAACAACAATCTTTAAGAAAAGAGCCTTTTTTTATGTCATCTTTCTAAAGTAACAAAAGAGCTTTTGTATAATCCTTTACATAGGGTAGGGGGGTATAATATACTGAGGGTGTAAAGAAAAAAGAGGATGTTCAGTAAATGTATAAATAATAGGAAAAAGGAGAGAGTGTACATGGAAAAAACAACTTTAAACGTAAAAGGCATGACTTGCGGACATTGTGTAAAAGCTGTTGAAGGAAGCGTCGGCGAATTATCTGGTGTTTCATCTGTTACCGTCCATTTAAAAGAAGAAAAAGTCGATGTAGAATTCAATCCTTCAGAAGTATCACTAAGTGAAATTAAAGAAACGATTGATGATCAAGGCTACGATGTGGTTTAAATAAGAGGGACAAGAGCAGCGTGCTATCCGGCACGTTCTCTTTTTTTAAAGGGCTTTGAATGATGAGCGGCGGAACATGCGGGATTTCTGTAAATGATATCATTATACCCTGCAACGTCTTGGAGGTGCTGCTGTATGAGTGAATCTGGAATAGCCAAAATGAAAGAAGCGAACTATCAAATAACCGGCATGACATGTGCGGCCTGTGCCGGAAGAATTGAAAAAGGCCTGAAGAAAATGGAGGGTGTCCAAGAGGCAAATGTCAATTTGGCCCTGGAAAAATCAAGAATCACATATGATCCAAGTATTGTTTCAGAGGAGGATTTTCAAAAGAAAATCAAAAATCTTGGATATGATGTTGTGATGGAAAAAAAGGAATTCGATATTACCGGGATGACCTGTGCAGCCTGTTCAGCGAGGATTGAGAAGGTCTTAAATAAAATGGACGGAATTGCAAGCGCAACAGTGAATCTTGCCCTAGAAAGCGCAAGCGTAGAATTTAACCCGTCATTAGTGGACACTGGAGATATAGTGAGCCGCGTCCAAAAGCTCGGGTATAACGCGATTGCAAAGGAAGAAAATGAAAATATGGCAGATTACCGGCTCAAAGAAGTAAAAAAACAGCAAACAAAATTCATTATTTCTGCCATTCTATCTCTTCCATTGCTGTGGGCGATGGTCAGCCATTTTTCTTTTACTTCTGGAATTTATCTGCCGGAAGCGCTTATGAATCCTTGGGTTCAATTCGCGTTTGCTACCCCAGTCCAGTTTATGATCGGGTCGCAGTTTTATATTGGCGCATATAAAGCACTGAGCAATAAAAGCGCAAATATGGATGTACTTGTAGCCCTTGGAACATCTGCAGCGTACTTTTACAGCTTATATATGACGATTGCTGCGGGATCTGGCGGGCATATGCCGGAGCTGTATTATGAAACAAGTGCCATCCTCATTACATTAATTCTTCTCGGGAAACTATTTGAAGCAAGAGCCAAGGGCCGCTCGTCTGAAGCGATTAAGAAGCTGATGGGACTTCAGGCTAAAACGGCGATTGTCATTAGAAACGGAATGGAGAACGAAATTCCGCTTGAAGAGGTTCAAACTGGCGATGTGGTTCTCATCAAGCCAGGAGAAAAAGTGCCGGTAGATGGCATGATTCTTGAAGGAAATTCTGCGGTGGACGAATCGATGATAACAGGGGAAAGTGTGCCTGCGGATAAACAAGCAGGTGATTCGGTCATTGGGGCAACAATCAATAAAAACGGATTCTTAAAGATTGAAGCACTCAAGGTCGGAAAAGACACGGCTCTATCCCGCATCATTAAGGTAGTTGAAGAGGCCCAGGGTTCAAAGGCCCCTATCCAGCGCCTCGCTGATAAAATTTCGGGGGTATTTGTGCCGATTGTTGTGGGGATTGCCGTTATCACCTTCTTAATCTGGTTTTTAGCCATAAATCCCTGGAACTTTGCCGATGCATTGGAAAAACTGATTGCTGTTTTAGTGATAGCCTGTCCTTGTGCGCTTGGTCTTGCGACACCGACCTCCATTATGGCAGGATCTGGCCGTGCTGCAGAATTCGGTATTCTCTTTAAAGGCGGAGAACATCTGGAAGCGGCGCACATCATTGATGCGGTGATTTTAGATAAAACAGGCACCGTTACAAAAGGTGCTCCGCAATTAACAGATGTGATCGCATATGAAATAGAGGAAAATGAACTTCTATCATTGATCGGTTCAGCCGAAAATCAATCCGAACATCCTCTTGCACAAGCAATTGCTGCTGGAGTGAAGGAGAAGAATATCCCTTTAAAAGATGTGCAGCAGTTCGAAGCGCTGCCAGGCTATGGCATAAAAGCAGCAGTTGATCACAAATCCGTTGCTATCGGGACACGAAAGCTTATGGTTCAGGAGAATATCAGTATTGCAACATATGTGCTGTCTGGTATGGAAGCTCTCGAGGATTGCGGGAAAACCGTGATGCTGGCTGCAGTTGACGGGAAATATGCCGGGATGATTGCGGTGGCGGATTCAATGAAGGACACTTCAAAAGAAGCAGTCCGCCGGTTAAAGGATCTGGACATCAGGGTGCTTATGATTACTGGAGATAACGAGCGGACGGCCAAAGCCATTGCGAAGGAAGCGGGCATAGATGAAGTGATAGCAGGGGTCCTTCCAGAAGGAAAAGCGAAGGAAGTTCAAAAGCTTCAGCAGCAGGGAAGAAAAGTGGCCATGGTTGGCGACGGGATCAATGATGCCCCGGCTCTCGCTGCCGCCGATATTGGCATGGCCCTTGGAACGGGTACGGACATTGCGATGGAAGCAGCTGATATCACACTCATAAGCGGCGACTTGAACAACATTGCCGATGCCATATTAATGAGTAAAAAAACCATCCGCAACATTAAACAAAACCTCTTTTGGGCATTTGCCTACAACGTCATTGGCATTCCAATTGCAGCCCTTGGCCTGCTCGCCCCGTGGCTGGCAGGAGCTGCCATGGCATTCAGCTCAGTATCAGTCGTACTGAATGCACTTCGCCTGCAGCGCGTAAAAATCGCTGGCAAGGTACAATAAATGTTATAAAATGGAGATCCCGTTTCGGGGTCTCTATTTTATAATTGCTATCCTTAAAGGGACAGGCTTTGAATAATGAATAATGTTATAATGTGAGAAGTTGCATGATAATGTTTTAACAAAAGATATATGCAATGTACTAGGGGGCAAAATAGTGAATGGAATTGAAAAATTCGCAATATTTTTAATTCGGAATGCTGAATCTATAAGCAAAGAAATCGTTGAATATAATTTAGGAAAATTAGAAATAGAGCTTCCAGGTGAGATGATCGAAAAGTCCATAACAACCAACCGTGAATTTTTGGAGTTTGTTGGGAATTCGTTAAATTCCGCGGATGAAGCAGTGACAGAAATGTTTCTTCAATGGCATAAAAAACATCTGGAAAAATCTCAAGCTGAATCCCGTCAGTTTAGTTTTGAAGACATCTCAAGCCTTTTAAAGCCATATGCGGAAACTAAACTTCAGCTAATAAATATGCTTGCCAAAACATCCATTAAGCAGGGCTTGTCTGCAGAAGAGGTTATTTTTGTAAATAACCGTACAAACTACCTGCTCGATTTAAGTATTACTCAATCTATCCTTGAACGGGAGCGGTTAGCAAATGAAACGAATGTAAAAAATCAAAAAGTCATAACTGAGTTATCATCACCGATCGTGCCCATACAAAATGGTATAGCGGTTCTCCCCTTTATTGGAGAATTTGATTTACATAGAAGCGAACATATTATGGATAGGGTTTTACCGAGAATTAGTAATTTGAAAATTCAGTGTCTTATTATTGATTTCTCTGGATTGGTTACAATTGATAATGAGGTGGCCGGGAGAATTTTTCACATACACAAGGCTCTGGCATTATTAGGGGTACATACTATATTTACTGGAATCCGTCCGGATTTAGCAACAAGTATCATTGCCGCTGGAATTGATTTTACAGCTCTAGAAACGTTCGGCACCGTACAGCAAGCCATCCTTAGCATGAGTTTACACAGCCAAAGGCAGCTTCATATGTCATGAAAAATCGAATGGATTAATCAACGGCTGCCATTTCCGGGAAGCTTTATTTAGTTCCGCTTAGTCAAATTGTTTGGAGTTTTTTTAATTACTGCTTGTTATGGTATTCGCTCGAATCATACAGAATATCGCTCCAATAAAGCAGAAATTCGCTCTAATCAGGGTCAATTTGGCTCGAATCAGGATGGATCCGTGTCTGATTTACCATTTAAATGGAATTGATCATTGTTTTAAATAGTAAGATTTTGATTTATTTTCCTCACTGGGTAATTTGCCAGCTTTAAACCGCCATTGCATCTTCATTTTAATCTTCTCTTAATTTTATTTATGCTGGCAATGAGGTATCATTAAGTAGTGCTACGCTCTCATCAGGAGGTATATGAATTAGTGGACCAAATTATACATTTATTAAATGAATATGGATATATCGTATTATTTTTATCATTAATGCTTGAGCTGATTATTGTCCCGATACCTAATGAAGCAATAATGAGCTATGTGGGTGTGCTTTGCTATCAGGGAAAAATGAATTTGTTTTTGTCTGTTTTATCTGCCGGATTGGGCGGTGTGGCAGGGGTGACGGTTTCCTATTGGATCGGCTATAAGCTTGGCGAGCCCTTTTTCCGCAAATTCGGCAGATTTATCCACATGGGGCCGGAGAAAATAGAGAAGATGTCCGTCTGGTACGGGAAATATGGGAAGGTGCTCTTGCTTATTTCTTATTTCATTCCGGGTGTAAGGCATATCGCCAGCATCATTTCCGGGATTATCAAGCTTCCATTCCGGACTTTCGCCATCTTTTCATATATTGGTGTCTTCTTATGGACAGGAACCTTTATCTGGCTCGGAGATTTAATGGGGCCGAAGTGGGATCAGTTTGAAGGAGAAATTAAAAAATGGCTCGTCCTTGCAGCCATTCTTTTCGGCATCATTGGCTTATGTTATTTTGTAATAAAAACAAACAAGGAATATATTAAAGAAGCCATCATTCTTATTTTTGAGAATGTATTTCAGCGTTTTCATAGTTTCCGTAAAATAAAAATTATTATTTTAGGTGTTTCTCTGCTGTTTGTTTCGTTTATTACCTTGATGGTTCTTTATATTAAAAGTGTCATTTCAAATGAGTTTGTCCAATTTAATGAAGTGGCAAAAACGGTTCTTAATTCTTTGTTTAATGTTCACTGGAACGGTCTGATGCATGTGCTGCAGCATCTTTCTTCCTGGCCGGTTCTTGGAGTGCTTTCTTTATTGACACTTGCAGCGATCTTTTTTAACAGGAAAAATATATGGCTTGAATGCATCTTTTATGCTTCGGCAGTGATCGGTACCTACCTGTTTTCCATTGGTGTCCGCTGGCTGTTTCATTTCTTGCTTGGTGCAAAAAGCATTAGCGGGAATTTTGCTGATGAAAAGTCCATGCTGTTCATGACGGTGTATGGTCTGCTCTGGTTTATGCTGATCCGCCATAAGTCGCGGTTTTTATCAGCAGCATTCCTGTTCGTCTTCTTTATTTTCTGTCTGGCAGCCTATTCAGTCAGTTCCATTTATCTTCATCAGTCACTCCCAAGCGACATTCTGGCCTGTTACGTCTTCAGTGCTGTACTGGTCAGCGGAGCCATCTTATCTATGGAAATGTTCCGCTTCTTGAATTTGATAAAAGAAAGCAATCGAAAAATTGATTAAGTACCGAAAAGGGCTGATTCTCCCATAAAGAGAGCTGTCCTTTTTTTGAGTTATGGAAGTCTGCTATAGCCGATAACATTTAAACAGGCAGCTTTCGTAGGTTTTGCTGCTATGGAATAAGGGGTTGATTTCCGTTTCAGGATGCTCCGCTTTCCGCGGGGCGTGCGCTGAGCCTTCTCGACTTGCGTCTGCGGGGTCTCAGCTGTCACGCTTATCCCGCAGGAGTCTCCGCACCTTTCACTCCAATCAACCTAATATTACAATTAGTTCGCTTTACAAGACTCATTAAAAAACAGCCATTTTTAAGAAGAGAAAATAAGGGAGGCTATAGAATGAAAAACTGGATTCCGCTTTCTGAACAAGAGTCCGACCAAGTTTGGAAAAGATACATAGAGATTTTACATTTAAACCTAGCATGACTAAATTTCCGTCATTTAAGGTGCCCGATCCTTTTATAACTTATGATATTTCCGATTATTTCTAGGATTCAGCAGACTTAGATGACCTTGAAGAAAATGCGTTAAATGCCTTTAAAGAGAGCACATTGACTGATGAATATATACTGGCACTCGATTGGCAGCATGAATGTTATTGGATAAATCCTCGTTTAAAATTTGAAAGAGATGAGTTTGGAGAATGGACCATCCCGATCTTTCCGAATGGTGATTATTATTTCTTCATACAGAAGGATTTTGAGTGGGGCTTTTTAGGGCATCCATGGGAAAAGAGTATAACTATATTTGGAAAAGAATTGATAGAGGCATTTGATAAACACAAGCCAAGGATGTTTCGTAAGATTTTAAGGCAGGGCTCATTCATCAAATTCATCGGTTGACATTATACCCAATGGGGTATATTATTAGTTTTGTAATCAGAAACAAAAGCTGCAGGATGAAACTAATGGAGGCGGAGTATGAATTATTCCAGTCAAACAAAAAACGCTATATTTTTTTAAATAAAATAATACCATAGGGGGTAATTTGTTTATGACGATTAAAGCCATGACATCACATGAAGTTACAAAAAAAGTGTTCAACAAAGAATCACTGTTTATCCTTGATGTGCGAAACACAGAGGATTTTGAGGGGTGGAAAATTGAAGGAGCGAATTTCAACTATTTAAATGTGCCTTATTTTGATCTTTTGGATGGTGTGGAAGGAATTCTTGATAAGCTTCCAGCAGAAGGAGAAATTCTTGTTGTTTGCGCGAAGGAAGGGTCATCTGTTTTTGTAGCGGAAATGCTATCAGAGGAAGGGCTTTCTGTTTCTTACCTTTTAGGGGGCATGAAAGCATGGAGCGAGCATTTAGAGCCCGTTAAAGCAGGCAGCCTGAAAAACGGCGGAGAAATTTATCAGTTTGTCCGGACCGGAAAAGGATGTCTGTCCTATATGGTGATTTCGGGCGGAGAAGCAGCACTGATTGATGCAGCACGCATGACAGATGTGTACACAGACTTTGCAAAGAAAAAAGGTGCCGCTATAAAGCATGTTTTGGACACTCACCTTCATGCAGATCATATTTCAGGCGGAAGAAAAATTGCCGAGTTAACAAATGCCATGTACTGGCTGCCGCCGAAGGATGCCGAGGAGGCAGTGTTTGACTACAATCCCTTAGAAGACGGCAAGGTGTTTGCAATCGGGGATTCTTCCATTTCGATTGCAGCCATATATTCTCCCGGCCACACAATCGGGTCCACTTCATTTATTATTGATGATCAATATTTATTATCAGGCGATATTTTATTTATTGATTCGATAGGACGTCCTGACCTGGCTGGCATGTCTCAGGATTGGGCGGGAGACCTGCGCGAAACGCTCTACAGCCGGTATAAAAAGCTGTCATCAGAGCTAATCGTTTTGCCTGCTCATTTTATGATTATCGATGAATTAAATGAGGATGGAACGGTTTTGGCGAAATTAGGAAGCCTTTTTGAGAAAAATCATGGCTTGAATATCGGGGATCAAAACGAATTCCGGAAAAAGGTGACGGAAAATCTTCCGCCCCAGCCGAATGCTTATGAAGAGATAAGAAAAACAAATATGGGGAAAATAGCTCCCGATACGGATGCCCAGCGTGAAATGGAGATCGGGCCAAACCGCTGTGCGGTAAGATGACAAAAGGCAGCGGGTTAAGAACGGGCGGACAGGGCGGATTTCAGGGAGGAAGGATATGACTATATACACACTTCTCATTCTGTTTGTGCTCGGATTTGCCGGTTCATTCATTTCCGGTCTTGTGGGAGTTGGCGGGGCCATCATTAATTATCCTATGCTCCTTTATATTCCGGCCATTTTGGGAATAGGGGCAATGACGGCACATCAGGTAACGGGTGTTGTGGCCATCCAAGTTTTCTTCTCTACCCTGGCTGGTGTCATTGCCTATAGCAAAGGAGGATACCTGCATAAAAAAATCATCCTTACAATGGGCGGAAGCGTGCTGCTTGGAAGTGTGATTGGAAGCTTCAGTTCGAATGGTTTTTCCAGCCGTACTATTAATGTCATTTACGGGATTCTTGCCATTTTAGCAGTGCTCCTGATGTTGCTTCCGAAAAATCGGATAGTGCGGCAGGAAGAAATTACTTTTAATGCCCCTCTTGGTGCAGCGCTGGCTTTTCTAGTAGGCATTGCATCAGGCATTGTTGGGGCAGGGGGAGCGTTTCTGCTTGTACCCATCATGGCAGGTGTATTAAAGATTCCGCTTAGAGTGACCATAGCATCTTCATTGGCCATAACGTTCATTTCATCCATCGGATCAGCTGCCGGGAAAGTCTCAACCCACCAAATTCTATGGATCCCATCTATCATTATTGCGGCAGCAAGCCTTATAGCCTCGCCGCTTGGAGTTAAAATAGGGAAAAAGGCCAATACAAAAATCCTGCAGTATATTCTTGCCGTTTTAATTTTAATGACAGCCATCAAAATTTGGGCTGATTTAATAGGAAGTATGTGATGTAATCTTACTTTGGTAAAACAGGTTCATTTTAGTTTTACAAAATACCCATAAGGGTATATAATGAGCTGTGCTTTACTTTTGGAGGTGAACACAGATTGATATTTCTGCTGTTATTACTAGGCTATGCTGGATTTTCCATATACAAGCGTTATGTTCCAGTGAGCCATCCTTTTACAGGGAAATGCGATAAGGAAACCCTGCTTGATGTCAGAGTTTATCAAGACATATTTAATGATCCTGTTTTGGGAGCGATTGAAATTCCTTATGGATATTTAAAACGCTGCCACAGGGAAATTCCTGATAAAGAACTGATAATTGTTGCGGGTGATGTGATTGAAAAAAATCTTGCCTGCCGGTTTCTTAAAAAGAAAGGATACCGGATTAAGGGATACATGATAAAAAGTGAAAAAGAGTTTAGAAGCATGACATCAGAAGGTTTGTGTAAATGTATGCAATAACCTGAAATAAGTACGTATGTTATGGAAATTTTAATACCCCATGTGGTATTAAGCGAACGAGGTAGTTTAAATAAAATGACCCGGGAGGATGACATGGAACAAAAATCTACAAATATTATTTTATTTAGCGGAGACTATGATAAGGCGATGGCTGCTTATATCATTGCCAACGGTGCCGCTGCATATGACCATAAGGTGACAATCTTTCATACTTTCTGGGGATTGAATGCCCTGCGTAAAGATGAAGCAGTTCCAGTGAAAAAAAGCTTTATAGAGAAAATGTTCGGGAAAATAATGCCAAGAGGCGCTGACAAAATGGGATTGTCTAAAATGAATTTTGCGGGAATGGGACCTGCGATGATCAAAAGTGTGATAAAAAAGCACAATGCCATGACGCTTCCGCAATTAGTTGAGATGGCTAAAGAACAGGACATCAATCTGGTGGCATGCACAATGACCATGGATCTGCTTGGGTTAAAAGAAGAGGAAATCGCAGAAGGCGTGCAATACGCAGGTGTAGCAGCATATTTAGCAGATGCAGAAAACGGAAACGTAAATCTATTTATTTAGGAATAGAAACATACAAAAAGGCGGAATAAGCGCCTGACCATAGGAGGACTGAAGAAGATGAAACATTTATCAGCAAAAGAAGTACAACAAAAGCTGCATAGCGGAGAAAAGCTGAACATAATCGATGTCCGGGAAACAGCAGAAGTGGCAGAAGGCAAAATACCATCTGCCATCAATATCCCGCTTGGTTTGGTGGAATTTCGCCTGCAGGATCTGGATAAAAGCAAGGAATATATCGTGGTGTGCCGTTCTGGGGGCAGAAGTTCTAAAGCAGGAGCACTATTAGAAAACCGCGGGTTTCAAGTGGTGAATATGGACGGCGGAATGCTAGCCTGGGAAGGCGAAACTAATTAAGGGGGAAAATCAGCATGGCAGAAATTAAAACGAACTATGTGCTTGACGCAAAAGGACTCGCTTGCCCGATGCCGATTGTTAAAACAAAAAAAGCGATCGTGAATTTGGAATCAGGGCAAGTCTTGGAAGTGCAGGCAACAGATAAAGGATCCCAAGCTGATATCAAGGCATGGTCAGAAAGCACAGGTCACCAGTATATTGGAACAGTGGTGGAAGGGGACACGTTAAAGCATTATATTCGCAAAGCGGGCAGTGATGAAGAAAAGGCTCTGTATTCATTTGAACATGTCCTTTCAAACGATGAAGCAAAAAAGAAAATTGGAAATGGCGAAACAGCCATCCTTGATGTCCGTGAAAGTGCGGAATATGCATTTGGGCATATCCCGGGAGCGGTTTCGATTCCGCTGGGAGAATTGGATGAACGCCACGAGGAATTGAACAGCAGCCAGGAAATTTTAGTAGTCTGCCGCACAGGAACCCGCAGTGATATGGCATGTGCCAAGCTTGCTGATAAGGGATTTGGCAGAGTGTTCAATATTGTGCCAGGGATGTCCAAATGGGATGGACCGTTAGAGAAAGAATCATAAGACAGGAGAGATGAATATGAATGGAGATCAAGTGCTCGATGCAAAAGGGCTAGCATGCCCGATGCCGATTGTTAAAACAAAAAAAGCGATAAGTGAGATGGCGTCAGGGGAAATCCTTGAGATCCATGCAACAGATAAAGGAGCTAAAAATGACCTGGCAGCCTGGTCAAAGTCAACGGGAAATGAACTGGTAAACTCTGTGGAAGAAGCTGGCGTACTGAAATTCTGGATTAAAAAAGGATAATAACTTAACTCAAAAAAGGCCCACATAAGTGCCTTTTTTTGATCAAAATATCGGCCCCCGCTACAATTAATTGCTGATTTTAATGAAAATAAAAAGGATTCATTTCACTATATACGGGTAGAGGTATATGGAAAGCCTGCCATTTGGGCAATCTAAAGGATATGAAAGAGGAGGGGTAGTATGTTTCATTATACAGTTGAGTCGGAGAAAACCATTCAAGAGGCGATTTCTTCCTTGGAAAAAACATTAAAAGATGATGGATTTGGTGTGCTATGGCAGTTTAATATGCAAGAAAAATTAAAGGAAAAGGGAGTGGAGTTTGATTCCGTTTTTAATGTACTTGAAGTTTGTAATCCTCATGAAGCGAAGAGGGTAATGGAACAAAATAACTTGGCGGGTTATTTTCTTCCCTGTAAAATGGTGGTTTATGCTGAAGGAAATGTAACTAAAATTGGCATGCCTAAACCAACGGCACTGATTCATTTAGTGGCTGATGACCATTTATCCGCTTTTGCTTCGGATATAGAAAACCGTTTAATAGAATGCATAAACAAAGCCAGGTAAAAGGCTCATTTTGAGAATGAATGACAAAAGTAAAATAAGCAGGATCGATATATGATCCTGCTTATTGGTGTGACATACAATTTAGATAGTGTAAGGGGCCGTACACACCAGATCAATAGGCAAATAAAAATCAAAAACCAAATGGAAAAAGTGATGCCTTTTGGAGCAATCATCGGATTTCCAGGGTTATTTTCCTCATTTAATCCCTGGTTCATATTGAATGAGGCTATTATTAAATAGCAAAATCCTATGAAATCTATCACTCTGAGCAATCGAAAATTCTTCAATGTGTCATCACCTTTCTCTTACTATTTTGCTGTTTTCGTAAACTTTGCAGCTAAGAAACAAGGTAGTTGATTTCCGCTCCAGGATGCTTGCTTTCCGCGGGGCCTCACCTGTTCTGCTAATCTTAGAGGACACCTTAGGCCCCAACCAACCTGAATTAACAACGGGAGGCCTCACATAACAAATTAAAAAAACAATCATCTTTAAGAAAAGAGCTTTTTATTTATTACTCCTTACCTCTTTTGGCTGAAATAGTAACAATTGAACTCTTTTTCGAAATAATGATTTGTGTTTTGGAGCATTCTATTAATTCCTAGTGATAAACAGGGGTTTGGTTCTTGCTACTTTAGGTGCAAAAGTTATAATATACACTTATAAGGAGTGAGCCGTATGCAATACGATGCTAAAACAAAGAATAGGCTGAAACGTGCTGAAGGGCAGCTGCGCGGTATTTTGAAGATGATGGAGGACGATGAAGACTGCAAAAAAGTCGTCACTCAATTATCTGCTGCAAGAACAGCCATCGACCGGATCATCGGGGTTGTAGTCAGCACAAATCTGGAACGCTGCGTCCGGGAATCGATTGAATCAGGAACAGACCATTCAGAGGCTGTAGAGGAAGCAGTAAAACTTCTTATTAGAAGCCAATAAACCAATAAACATTAACGTACTGTTTCTGCGAGGATTCAGTGCGTTATATGGACAATTATATAGAGGCACACGGGTTACTCACCCTTTTCAGGGATCGGGCAGCCCTTTTTGTGCTGGATTTGGGCAGGATTAAAGTGGTCATAACTGAGTCAAAATATAGGACCGGATATTCAAGGGAGGCACTGAAAATGTCACCTGTGTCCTTCTATTTTCTCGGATTTCCCCTTAGATTTTTCTTCTTCCAAAATATAGCACAATGCGGCGGATGATCAAGCCGCTTAATATACCGGGTATAAGAAATAGTATAGGAAGCCATACAGGGCCAAGCAGCACACCAAATATTTCTAGTTTCGAGGAATAAAACAGCCCAAGCGTGACGAAGTAGGCTGAAAAGACAAATGGCAGGGAGGCCCATGGTTTCTTTCCGCCTCCCGCATCCCGGTAGGCATCCCACATGGAAAAAAAGTATAAGCAAGGGTAAAACATCAGCCATTGATGGTTTGTCACTTGAATGGCTTTTTGAATTTCGCCCTGAAAGCTATATATGATAGCTAAGTTAAAGTTCGCCTGCACATTAATTAAAATCTCGATGACAATAAATATGAATCCTTTTATTAATTTGCCATTCAGTATTTGTCCAAAGCCGGGGAATGCTGCACTCCAAAAAATCGTCTCTTTAGCATCCACATTTTTTTAATCCTTTATTGATAGAGAAATCCCAAGACAGTGCTTTCCTTACATTTATACAGGCGGAATAGGAACTCCGTAGTATACTTTGGGTGCTTCCTTTATGATGATTTTCCATTGTATTAACCTCCTGATTATCTTCAATTTTAATTTTCCCATATAGTAAATTAAAATTCGGCTCCATGATTTATTCACGTTTTTGCTCGCAGACTGTTGTAAACCCTAGCCATTCCATAAAAGAAATATGTTTGCCTGCCTCCTAATTTAATGACTTTTCTTGCAAGCGTGCGTACATTTTTTTGAGACTTGACTTTACTGTCAGATAAGTATAAACCGAGCAGGCCCTTAAGGATAAGCTGGTGGAAGCCTTTATCTGGTATATTTGCCGCCGTATCCAGTGACTGAGAGATAAAGCTTGCAAAAGAGGACAATAATTCATCATCATCCCGGTAATAGCTGCAAAAATTCAGATCACCCTCCTTTTGATCTTCTTCCTGGTCAATAAAGTAATCCAATAATATATGCAGGCCCTGTATGTATGGGAAATAGCCATTGAATATAGAAATGGCTTTCTCTTCACTAAATTCTTTCTGGATGCTGTATGCACAAAGACAAAATATGCCCAGGGTAGATCCGGCACAGGCAGAAAATTCATACCACGCGAGGGAAGGGAAGTCAGAATTCCTGGTTTTGGCCCAGCCCATCAGGCGTGCCGCTCTTTCCTCTTCAGTAACGTGCTTATGTACCTGCAGCTCGCAATAATAGGAATTTAGAGCTCCCATGTACGGAAGGATGATGCTGTGATGCCGGGTGCCGCGCAGTACTGACTGGCATACATCCACTAACTCATACAGGTAGCCGCCATCCTCTTTTTCGCTTCTGAACCTGTAGTAATCTGTTTTTTCATGACCTGGATCAATGGAGTGCCGCATGGCTTCATGCAGGGCAGAAAAGTCCTTTGGGTTTAAAATGGTGCCCCTGTCGCACAGGTTATCCAGATAGTCACTCATTGTTTGGTAGGCTACGATAAACTTGATGGTTTCTTCACGGTTCCATTTATTATCTGCAAGCAGGGCAAAAATGGCTCCTCCCTGGCAGTGAAAGGCTTTGCTTTCGAGGCTCGCTAACGCCTGTTTTTTAAGTTCAGGATCAGGTATCTGTTCCGCTCTTTTTCTCCAGTGGGCAAGTTCCTTGTCAACGAAAGGAAAGATTTTATAAAAAATATCTATCATTAAAGAAATAGAATTTGAATACACATAACCGCTCCTTTCCCTATTTTAGTCTACAATCCCTGACTGGCTCAGCTCCACATCCATTTTGACCGTAATATCCATTTTAGGGTATTTTTCCTTCCATTCTTTAAAGTCGAAATGGCGTGTTTTACTTCTCATTTTTTCCCCAAGGCTTAATGGATCAACCTCCAAATTTTGGAACTTCCTGATCATTTTATTTAATCTTTTAGAGGAATCTTCACTGAAATCCTTTTCCACAGCATGAAGAGCATTAGGGTTGTTGAAAGTGACACGCCCGGCATCAGCCACTCTGCCTTTCATGGATATCTGCACCTCCGCTTTTGAAAAGTCACCTCCTGTCATTTGGTATTTCACCTTTGAGTCAAGGTTTTCTATGGTTAAAAAAGAACCGTCTTTTAACTTGATTTCATGCAGCCCGTTTTCGAAATTTTCATAAACGGTTTTAAAGAGAAACGAGTCTTCTTCTGAAACAGATCCTGCATATTTATCTTTTTTAAAAAGGGCAACTCCCTTAATCCTGATTTTATTTTGATAGTTATCCAGCAGCGGCATGATGGGATCTTGGCCTTCTTCTTTGTAAGTATTCAAAAAAGAATGCAAATTGGTTTTTGGAAGATTTTGGTTCATATTGGAATTAAACAGATCTGAAAGGTACCGTGACGGAGTTTCTGATACTGTATAGTTTTTCTTGAGCATCTTTTCAACAGAGCCATCGACAACAGCCAGATAAATATTCCTTCCGATTTCAGGATCCCTGCTGAGCGTTTTAATATAGAAGCCTATTCCGTGCTCTGCGAGTTCTTTATTATATAAAACCACATCCGCTCTGCCGATCATGAGCGTTTTTGGGGACTCTGACTGAATGATTTGGCGGATATTTTTGCTTGTATGCCCTTTTGCAGAGAAATAGCTGTTTTTTGGCGGAGCGGTTTCTTCATTTGAACTGATCGGTGTGACAGCAGTGCCCTTTACATACATATCATCAATATAATCATACCCAAATGCCGTGATAAGCTGGATATCTTCAAGAATCCGGGGCTTTATGCTGTAGCCGGTGATTAAGAGTATGGTAAAAATGGTCCACCATATAATTTGAACCGGGTTTTTATTCATTTTTTTTACCTGCCTTCAATCGTATAAGTTGAAAAGCATAAAGAAATGGAATGTAAAAATAAATCAAGATAAAGCCTGCTTTCCCCGTGAGTGAGTTCAGTAAATCGATTTCAACACGGTTTGAAAAGAATACGCAGCAAATGAAAGTGATGATCAATAAAAGTATCACACCCTTTTTTTGCTTTAAATGAGTAACCTGTTTCAACCCCCAGCTTGCTGACCATATAAGTATGCAAAGGTTTGGAACGATGACAAACAGCCATATCACTATGCCGGTATATTCGAACCTTTCAATAAACGGCAAGTTAACAATCTTCCATAATGTCAGGGTTGCCCAAATGGTATCTTTCAGGTGGCTTTGGCTAAAGTACACAAAAGCAACAAAGGCACTGAGAAAATAGATGAATATGCTGAACAAAACGCCCAGATGCGACCACTTTTGCGACTTTTCCGCTTTTTTGATAAATGGATAAAAAAAGAATATCGTTTCAAAGCCCAAAAAATTGAGGGTCATGGTTTTTGCGCCTAATAAAATTTCTCCAACAGAATGGTCCATGATGGGAAGTATCCTTGTAAAGTGTCCTTCCTGAAGGGGAAACCAATTCATGAAGATGACAGGAATTCCGTATATGACACTTAAAAATGCTACGCCGGTAACAATCCTGAACCCCTTGATGACGAAGACATAGGTGAGAGACAGTATAATCATGATCATATACCAGGTGTTGAGCTCCGGGAAAATCCAGATTTGGATGACCTCGACATATGTGCGGGCGATGGTAACCGTCACCGCCAGCAGATATACAATGAAAATGAGTGAGAGAGTATTTCCGATGACCTTGCCGAAGAGCTGTTTATGTATGACGGTTATATCACTTTTGCTTTTATTCAGAATTTTATATGATATCCATAAAATGACGTTGATAGAAAGTCCTGAGATGAGTATGGATATCCAGCCATCGTGGCCTGCATCCTTCGCGATGTAGCGCTGAAATCCAAGAATGCCAACACCTATTTGTACACAGTGTATCAAATAAAAGGTGAAAAACGGCGAGACTTGGCGGTTTTCTTTTACCATGATGTATCCTACCTCTGCAGTTTAGTCTTCAATATCTGGCTTTTTTTTCTTCTTCTTGGCTTTGTCTTTAAATCGTACTGGATTTTGGGATCTTACTTGCATAGGGCGCAATTTCTGGTGAGAAAACGGCAGCCTGAATAGGGCATCCTTTAAATCATGTATCCTGAGCGGATAGATAGGTGCGATATATGGCCTTCCAAGCGACTTAAGGCTCAGCAAATGCGCTAAAACAAAAGCAAAGCATACAGAAATGCCAAGAAGCCCTAGAAACTGGGCAAATAAAATAAAAGGGAAACGAATCAAACGGATGGTATTGCTCATCTGATAAACGGGTGTGGTAAAGGATGATAGAGCAGCCAATGCCACAACAATCAAGAGCACATTGCTTGTCAATCCTGCATCAACAGCCGCCGTTCCGATAACAATACCGCCCACGATACCGATGGTCTGGCCTACCTTTGTGGGCAGACGCGCGCCAGCTTCCCGCAGAAGCTCAATGGTCAGTTCCAGAATGATGGCTTCAAGCACCGGCGGAAATGGAATACCGCTTCTTGATGCAACAAGTTTATTTAATAAATCCTGCGGAATCAATTCATAATGATAGGTCAAAATCGCCACATACAGCGGAGTGGATAAAACCGAAAACATGACCGAAAACAAACGGATTAAACGAAAAGCTGATGCAATATGCCATGTCAGGAAGTAATCCTCAAAAGCAGAGAAAAACTCAACCAGCGTCGTTGGGCCGGTTAAAACAGATGGAGAGCCGTCTGTTAAAATGGCAATTTTGCCCTCAGCCAAAACACTTGCAGTCCGGTCCGGCCGTTCTGTATCAATTAGCTGCGGAAATGGTGAATTCCTGTTATCAGAAATCATCTGTGTAATAAAAGAGGAATCCACAATTTCGTCATATTCTATATTTTTTATTCTTTGGACAACAGTATTTACGTTCTCTTCATCGGCCACTCCGCTGATATATGCCACACAAACTCTCGTCTTGGACAAATTCCCCACAATGATTTCTACAAAGGTTAATTCAGGAATCGGCAGTCTTTTGCGGATTCTGTTTAAATTAATATCCAGGGATTCCACGAAAGCTTCTTTTGGCCCAATGACGCTATATTCCTGCTCAGGAATGGAAATGGCCCTTTTTTCTTCTGTCAATGCGTTTAGCAGCATGGCAGAAGTATCATCTTCATGCAGCTGAATCATGATAAAACCGGCAAACAGCTTTTTCTGAATTTCGGAAACATCATTTGTAACCATAATATTCTCAAACGGCAGAGCGTTTTTCAGCTCATCATATGACTTGAATTTCTTATCCTGAAGATACAAAAAGATATCCCGGTGCAAAATTTCAGGAGAGACGAGAGTTTTAACATAGGTAACACACAAAAAATTATGCTTGTTTTGCTGAAACCTCATAAAATCTGCTGATTTACGGCAAGTATCAAGAAGATCCTTGAGTGAATGATATTGTGTATCCAGCTGGCCTTCGGATGAATTCTTTTTGCCGGATTTCTGCCACCATGTTTTCATGTATTTCCTCTCCTTTCCGCATTTTTGGAATATCATTTGTACACTTCAATATTTTTCTACAATTGCCGGTATTTATTCCTGGATGTTTTTTTAGGTATAGGTAATAGGAGAAACTGTCCGGAATTGGGAGTTGCATGATTTTTGTGAAAAGCTGCATGATTATCGCAGAAAGTCACATGATTTCTGTAAAAGCTGCACGATTATGGGGAAAAGTTGCATGATTACAGAAAATGGAAACGTGAAAACCTGTTTGTCTGCGGGAAGACATGCATTCCAAGAGCTAATATGGAAATGTTTAGCTATAATAGAGACAGATTGGGAGGGGATTTTTGATGATCGAGCAATTTGAAGTGGTGATTACGCCGTTTAATAGAAAAAGAACAGCAAGGGTGTACTTGCCTGAGGATTATTATCAAAATGATTCCAGGTATCCTGTTCTCTATATGCATGATGGCCAAAATCTTTTTAAAGATGAAGACGCGAATTACGGTGTATCCTGGGGGATTTCAGAATACCTGACAGAGCGCGGCAGAAAAATGATTGTAGTGGGACTCGATTGCAATCATGAAGGCTATAAGCGCCTCGATGAATATGGGCCTTGGCCAAGCGAAGAAATGAGCAGGGTCTTTCCTGTGAACGAAGATTCAATAGGCGGAGAAGGCAAGCTATACATTGATTATATTGTTCAAGAGCTAAAGCCGATGATTGATGCTGCATATAGAACAAAAACAGAAGAAACCTCCATGGCGGGCAGCTCGATGGGAGGGCTGATTTCTACTTATGCTGCCTGTGCGTACCCTGATATCTTTAAAAGAATCGCCTCCGTTTCCTCAGCTTACTGGTTCAATCAGAAGGAAATTGAGAACTTCATTGAAAACAGTGATCTTTCCAGCATCGAAAAGTTTTACATGGACATTGGCACAAACGAAGGTACACAAAGCATCGGAAGTAAGCAGTATGTGGACTCAAGCGAAAGGGTTCACCATATATTGAAAAATAAAATAACAGATTTGCGCTTCGACATCATAGATGGAGCTGTCCATAATGAACAGGCTTGGCGAGAAAGAGTTCCGGCAATTTTTGAATTTTTATTTGAGGAAGATTCCAATTAAGCAGAATGAAGCTCCGCATTCGGGCCTTTCGCTCAAATGCACTTTGAATTGGCTCTAATCTGATTGAAATTGGTTTGAATTACTGCAGAATTAAAATTATCTATTTAAATTGAAACTATTATTTTTACTGATTAAATACATTTGTAGTGACAATCATGCTTAAGGAGGGGAAAGTTTGGTAACAAATCTGTACTTTGTAAGACACGCTCATTCTGAATATTCTACAGAAGAACTTAAAAGACCCTTATCCGAAAAAGGTTTATGTGACGCAAAAATAGTGAATCAGCTGCTTGCCAAAGAAAGTATAGATTATGTTATTTCAAGTCCTTATCTGCGTGCAGTTCAAACAGTAGAAGGTGCAGCAAAGGATATTGGCAAAGAAGTTATTATTGTGGATGCATTCAAAGAGAGGCAATTGTCTTCACAGTATGTTGAAGATTTTCAGTTAGCTGTCACAAAAGTCTGGAAAGAGCCTGCATTTTATTGGAAAGGCGGAGAATCAAATATAACTGCTCAAAAAAGGGGAGTTAAAGCTACAATAAAAGTCTTAGAAAGATTTGAAAATAAAAACATTTTAATAGGTACACATGGCAATATAATGGTCCTTATTATGAATTACTTTGATACTAATTATGGCTTTGATTTTTGGAAAGAACTCAATATGCCGGATATTTATAAACTCTCTTTTGATAAATTAGAATTAAAAGAAGTAAATAGAATTTGGGGGAAGGGCTAATTGCTCTTTTCGTAAGGGCTGCTGTTGAAGGACTATATATATCGTTAAGTTAAACTATTGTTTAATAATGTTTACAAAAGAGGTGATATATGTTGATGAAGAGGCATGAATATGAAGGGAACTGGAAAAGGTTTATTATTTACACTCTTGTTGTTGGTTTAATTGTTGGCATGTTTTCCGTTATTTCTGATAATCTGCCAGATTTAAGTGATGGTGTAACCGTACCTGAATTCATCATTTCATATTTGGCGGTAATGATTAATTCCTTGCCATTCTGGTTTATTTTTGCAATGTTTGTTGGTGTTATTTTCGGAAGGGGAATGAAGGAGTCGATATTATTTGCTACCATATATACAATCACCGCAATTTCCCTTTATTTCGTAGTTTCCAATTTTTACGAGGATGTACCAGTGAAAGTATCCTTTAATGAAAAGGTTATCACTTATGCCGTTTGGTACGGATCGTCGATTTTAGGCGGCATTATTGGAGGTATTTCAGGATTTCTTATAAAGAAAACTCCCTTTATACTTCTTATTATCCCTTTAGGGCTGATTTTACAGTTATTTTTAAATGGCAAAAGCAGTTGGAGTGACATTGTTGGCATTGCGCAAAATGTGACCTACTGTCTAATAATAATCAGCATTGTCATTTATTTAGGGATTGTAAAGAAAAAAAGGAAAGATGCCTATAGGTTAGATAGTGAGGAGGTTCATATAAAGTAAGGGAAGCAGTGGATTGATAAACTTAACCGCCAAATCTCAGACCATGACAGAAGTGGTTCTAAGCTAGTTGCCACTTCTGCATGGCTGCTTACATTAAAATATCATGCTTAAATTAAACTAGCAGCAATCATGAAGTAATAAAGTAGCTGTGTGGTGAGAAGTGGAACGTACTTCCTGCAACAATGATGGTCTTGCGTTTCCTGAATACTAGTGTCTGGGTTTGTCCGCCTGCAAGAAGAAGCTTTACTTCAGCATCATTTGCTGCTGCAGTATAGACAATTAGTCCAGCGGATGTTGTTTCGCGTTCCCAATTTTTATCAAATTCAGCTAATAAAACCCGATTGGATGAAGTGTCGAATGTTTTTATGGCTTTCATATTTTCCCCCCTTTTTTCGCTGTAGTAATAAGATATTAGAAAAGCGGAAAAGGGGTCCGGTGTTTGTCCACCTGAAGGGGAAAATAATACATATAACCTGTATCACAGTTTTGAAAAAATTCTATGCAGCCGCAACCTTGAGAAGCAGGGAACAGCATCTGAGCCGGAAAACTATTGATTGTGGAGGGTTTAATAAATCGAACAAAAAAAAACCACTATTTAATAGCAGTCAAAAGCAATGCATCCCGAAGTAAAACGATATCTTGCTGGATTACTTTTTTCACTTGGTAATCGCCGCAATTGTTCAATTCAATCAGCAAACGCCCAAGTTCTTTAATAAACAGAAACATGTCCATAGTGTTCTCTCCTCTGCATAGACACCTATTCCAGTTAGGCTACCCTTATATCCATTTAATTACAATGATTAAGAAAGTCTGCAGATTGGATTATTGCTCCTCGGTTATGAGAATGTTATGGGAGTTTAGAAGGCCTGCCATAAATTCTTCACTAACTCTTTTGGTATCGTAGGCACATACAGAAAGAAGATTTGTATCGGTGACAATTTTATCTGCTTCATTTTCAGATTCTACTAATTTTCTGCTTACCTCCTGTTCATCCCGCCACTCTACATGAGCCCAACTTCGGACAGCTGAATCGAGTTCAGAATAACCTTCAATTATTTTCGGCAGGTAATCGAAAATAGAATTAATTCTAAAGTCTCCCTTTGTATAATAGAAGTCATAATTATTGACGAATCCCACTTTCATTAAGCGGCTTTCATTTACTGACAAAGTAAGTCTTTTTTTTATCAAAGGAATAAATCGGTCATTTTCTATAATAATACAATATTCATTTCGTTTTAAACCGGAAATGATAAAGTCGATTACGTTTGAAACATACTGTTCCTGATCCTCAAAAAAGTATAATACGTGGCCCTTGGTAAGGTTCTGAACCTTGTTAACCTCTATTAAATGCGTACTTTCCAAATGTACACCTCATCGATACAGACATATAACGCTATTAATAAAGTTTATCATATTTAATTATCAAAAATGGGTTTTTCGGTAAAAATATCCTTGATGGTGTAAGAGTGAAAACTGTTTGTCTCTTTTAACTATATAATGCTAGTCCTTTTCTTACAGCGGGCAGGATCCCGGCATTGTGTCACTCCGTATTCCTTCAGGGGTCTTTGGAATATTCCTGGTTTAATGTTTAATGTACAAAACAAAGGATAAAAATAAAGAAATACTGCGTTCCATAAAAAGGATCAGTCAGCGAAAGATGGCAGACAGTATTTTGGCTTCCAAATCAAGAGGATACAATGTAAAAGTATTGAGAAGGATGGTGTGTTTATATGCTTGATGAAAAAACGATTAGTATTGTTCAGGCTACTGCCCCGGTATTAAAGGAACATAGTAAGGAAATTGGGAGAAGGTTTTATACACTATTATTTGAAAAAGCACCCGACCTTTATAACATCTTCAATCAGACTAACCAAAAAAGAGGCCTTCAGCAAGAAGCGTTGGGATACGCTGTTTATGCGGCTGGGGAACATATAACAAATCTTGGTGCAATCAAGCCTGTTATAGAGAGAATATCTCAAAAACACAGGGCAATCGGAATTAAAGCAGAACAATATCCGGTAGTTGGAGAGACGCTGCTTGCTGCTGTCAAAGATGTTCTGGGAGATGCCGCTACAGATGAAATCATTGAGGCGTGGGGAAAGGCTTATGGCTATATTTCCGATGCTTTTATTGAACTTGAAGAGAAATTGTATGCAGAAACTAAAAATCAGACAGGCGGCTGGGAAGGCTACCGCAGCTTTATTGTGGAGAAAAAAGTAAAAGAAAGCGACGAAGTGACTTCCTTTTACCTGCGGCCTGAAGACGGGAAAGAAATCGCTGGCTATAAAGCAGGACAATATCTTACCATTAAGGCAAAAGTTCCAGGGGAAGAGTATACCCATATCCGCCATTACAGCCTTTCGGAAGCAGCAGGGAAGGATTATTACCGGATCAGCGTGAAGCGGGAAGACGAACATGATACATCACCGGAAGGTATTGTTTCAAATTATCTACATAACGACATCCAAACAGGTGATTCACTTCCATTTTCAGCTCCTGCAGGAGACTTTGTCCTTGAGCAGGATGATTTGCCAGTTGTGTTTATTAGCGGAGGTATCGGGATTACACCGGTATACAGTATGCTGCAGACTCTTTTAAATGAAAAAACAGCGAAGGAAATCACGTTTATCCATTCTGCGCGCAATAGTAAAACCCATGCTTTCCGGGAGGATTTAAAGCAGCTATCCGATAACAACAGCCATTTAACATACTTGGTTTGTTATGACGCGCCAACTGAGGAGGATAAAGCCTCCCAAAATTTTGATAAAGAAGGTTATGTTGATTTAAACTTCTTAAAAGCGAATGCTGGCACTAAGGACGCCCAATTTTATCTTTGCGGTTCTCTTCCTTTTATGGAGACAATCATTAAAGCTTTGGATGAATGGGGAGTACCAAAAGAACACGTTCACTATGAATCCTTCAGTCCTGTCGCCATTTTAGGAGAAGAGTAGCCAATTAGAATCCAAGGTTTTTCCATGGCTGTTTCGCATTTTGCAGAAGCATTCTTTGTTCTATTTATAGTATTAATAGTCAAAATGGAAAGGAGATGCCACAATGCCAGCGGGCGAGCCATTTTGCACCCAACCCGCTATCTGCCGCCGGCTGAGCAGCCGAATGAGGAATATCCGATCTGGCTTACGACCGGCAGGCTGGTGTGGCACTGGCATACCCGTACAAAAACCGGACGTTCCCCTTACCTGCAAATGGCGGCGCAGCATGGGTATGTTGAAATTAATAAAGAAGATGCAAAGACGCTCTCCATCGTGCAGGGAGAGGTGGTCAAAATTTCTTCACCGCGCGGCTGGATTGAAGTCCCTGCAAGAGTAGGGGATGTTGTGCAAAAGGGACTCGTATTTGTTCCCTTCCATTTTGGAAGCTGGCAGAAAAAAGAAGCTGCAAAGGAGTTGACTGCAGACTTTGTTGACCCTCTTTCCAAGCAGCCGACATTTAAACAATCTGCTTGCAAAATTGAGAAAATCCGCCGGGAACATAAAATAGAAACCGGGGAGACTCTTGAATTTATTGCTGAACAGTATGGTTTAACTGCGGATGGTTTAATAGAAGCCAATCGATTGCAAAACCCGTATAGTATTCAAATGGGTGATACCCTGGAAATACCATTATCCATCATCAATGTTCCGATTCAGCCTTATATGCCATATAGGCAAAAAATATAGCTTCATATGCTTAAGAAGCACATGCTCTTATTTATGAGGATGTGCTTTTTTCTTTAGGCATGATTTGACCATTATGAAGGGTTTTTAAGTCATATTGTTGGTGAGTGAGAGTTAGAGTATGGATAACTTTAAGTGGGTACCATTATTTAATAAATGCTCTTTTCTTAAAGATTGCTGTTTTTTCATATATTCTGTGAAGGGATCCCGTTGTTAAACCGGGTTGATTGAGAGTAAGGTGCGAGACTCCTGTGCGATTAGCGGGAGGTGAGACCCCGCAAGCTTTGCTTTAGAGGCTCTCCGCCCGCCCCGCGGAAAGCGGGCATTCTGAAGCGGAAATCAACCCCTTGTCCAGGTAGCAGCAAAGTTTTCGAAAGCAGCCTTAATAAATGAGTGGATATGCTACACTAAGCTGGACAGAAAAATTAAGGTTAAGCTGACTATACCATACTAGAGGAGAATCTATGAGGACTAAATAACAGCGCCGGGCATTTACTTGGAATTCCAGCAACAGCTTAATTAAAATGGGTACATTAAGAATACACGTATTAACCATCTAAATGTATAGAAGGGAAAAGACGACCGTGAAATTGTTTAAAAAAAAGGGAAAAATAATTAAATTACATCCTGCCCAGATTCTTGTAATAGGCTTTGCAATCCTCATATTATTAGGTACATTCCTATTGATGCTGCCTATTTCTACATCGGGAGAACGACATGGGCTGAGCATGATTGATGCTTTGTTTGAAGCCACATCTGCGGTATGTGTAACAGGACTGGCAGTGGTGGATACAGGTACGACGTTTACTGTATTTGGGCAAATCGTTCTTTTGTTTTTAATCCAAATTGGCGGATCGGGTTTTATGACTTTAGGTGTATTTATGTTCATCATTCTGGGAAAGAAAATAGGAATGAAAGAAAGATTGCTGCTTCAAGATTCCTTGAACTTATTTACTCTTTCAGGTGTAGTGAAACTTGTTTTAAAGATTATTAGTATTACTCTAATTGTTGAAATTGCGGGTGCTATCATTTTAGCGGTACGCTGGGCACATGAGATGACATGGGGGAAAGCTGCTTATTATGGTGTTTTCCATTCGGTTTCAGCGTTCAACAATGCTGGATTTGGACTTGAGCCAGACAATTTAAGTAAATGGGTGGGGGATCCTGCAATTAATTTGGTTATCACGTTTTTATTTATTATAGGCGGGATAGGTTATACCGTAATATTGGATATTTGGCAAAAAAAATCTTGGAGAAAGTTAACTCTTCATTCCAAAATCGTTTTGCTGTTCTCATTAATTCTTAATATCGTGGCCACTTTAATTATTTTTGCTTCGGAATATCATAACTCAGCTACTTTAGGGAAGTTAGGGTTAGAAGATAAAGTGTGGGCATCTTATTTTCAGGGCGTTGTTACTCGGACAGCAGGATTCAATACAATTGATATCGGACAAATGACCTTACCCTCTCAGGTCTTCATGATGGTATTAATGTTTATTGGAGCTTCTTCTGGTTCTACCGGCGGTGGTATTAAAGTAACCACTTTTGTCATTATTTTATTGACTCTTTGGACATTTTTATCTAATAAAGGTGATGTGAATATTTTTAAGAGACGAATATCATGGCAGCTAGTAAATAAATCATTATCAATTAGCGTGAGTGCTGTCATTTTTATCTTTATTATTTTCTTCTTGCTTACATATACAGAGCATGCAAGTATGGAGAAAATTCTTTTTGAAACGATTTCTGCCTTTGGGACGGTAGGTTTGTCAGCAGGATTAACGAGTCACTTATCCCCAGCAGGAAGAATCCTTATCACAATCATGATGTTTATTGGAAGAATAGGACCTTTAACAATGGCTTTTGCCTGGATGTCTAAACGAAATGGAACCAAAATCAGATATGCAGAGGAAAAAATATTGATTGGATGAGGTCAGTTTAAAATTTTTAATGTTAGGTGAGGCGTTCTTATTGTCAAGTCAGGTTGATTTTGGAGCATAAGATGCGAGACTCCTGCTTAGATTAGCATATCAGGTGAGACGCCGCAGTCGCAGCCGAGGAGGCTCACCGGCTGCCCTGCGGAAAGCGAGCATCCTGGAGCGGAAATCAGCCACCTTGTATCATAGCAACAAAGTTTACGAAAACAGCCTAAAAGTAAGGGAGAATTTGTGGTATTTGAGTATCTGCATGAACGACTTTCCGCATTCTAAAGCCGCCCCTGTGGCAGCCTTTTACAGAAAAAGTGTTTGCGAACATTGAAGCAATTTGCACATTCAAAGGCTCCAGAAAGAGAGAGATGCCCGCCCGCTATGATTGCCATCCAGGCTGGCGGGAATAGCCGAGCAATAGTACTTTTTACTCAACACTGGCATCATCTAATTGAATTTTGGCAACTTTGCCATCGCTGACACACCAAAACTCTAACGTTAGGTGATGTTTATGGTCAATATAGCCAATAATGTCTGCTCCTTGCTCATTGCTCTTGTAATAGTTTTCTCCATACAAAGAGAGCACTTTTTCCTTACTGTCTCCCAGTTTAATTCCTTTTTCAGTTCGTAGTGGGTTATCATATAAGTTGTTTTCCGTACCGCTTATTATTAGCCTCATTAGAGATCCTTTATTTTTGCCGGAATTAATAGAAGCAGTTTCTAATCCGCCTTTCCAATGATAATAGTCATAGTAATCATTATTTTCCTGGCTTAGCGGTTTTCCATACCTTGTTATAAAACTGCCTTCAAGTATACTTTCGTGTATTTTCATTCCTCCTATCGACTCCTTAGAAAGGTTGGCAGATTTCGTCAGCTTCTCTGAGTATGGTCTAAAATATAGAAAAGCTAAAACGGTTATTACTATAATTGCAGTATATAAAGTAAATCGTTTTTTGCTCATTATGCTCCTGCTTTCTTTTGCACATTTGCAGATTGAATGGTAATTATGGATAACATTAGTCTATCATAAGCGGCGTTGCTCTGCCTTGCGGTAAATGGATTGGAAGCAAGGCGGAAAGATTCTTGCGGCGAAGTCTCAGTAAGATTTTTTAAAATATGGCTGTATGGACTTGATGCAAATGGAAACTATCCTAATATCCTAAAACGAGTCTAAGAACTAACCGGAATAATAACTCCTCCATGACATATATTGTCTATAGCAATGGACAAGGGATGATGGCATGATCCGTAAAATTTGTATAGCTCTTTTATCAAGTATCTTCATAGGCGTAGGCCTGAATGGATTTGTTATACCATATCATCTTTTGAATGGAGGTATATGGGGAGTCAGCCTGATATTGCATTATGTGATGAATTATAATGTGGCCCTTGTATTCATCTGCTTAAATGCCCCGATTTTTTTAGCGGCTAGCTTCTATGATAAAGCCTATTTTGTAAACGGGATGGCAGGAGTAATCATATCGAGTACCGTGATTGATTTGCTTAAGCCTTTTCAGACGTTGATACATTTGCCTGTTTTATATAGTGTGCTGATTGGAGGTACACTGATCGGAATCGGGGTCGGCTGCATGCTGAAGGAGCATATCAGCCCTGGAGGAATGGACTTGTTGGCACTGATCATGGCAAAAGTTTTTTCGGTCAATGTCGGGATTATCATACTAGTCATAGATGCGATCATTATTTTAACGGGAATTTTGATATTAAAAGACGCGAGCTTATTATATTCCATGCTGATCATTGGAATTGTCGGAACAATGGCATCCCTTATAACTGGAATCAGGAATGTGAACATTTATGTGTAAATCAGAGGGCTGCACTTTCGCGGCTCTTTTGTTGTGGAAGAAAGAAAGCTTGTTTTTTGCGGTTATAAGTAATGGTTATTAAAAGGTATAATTTATCGGTATTTATCTTAATGGCTTAATCCAGCTATACTTTTATTATGGAGAGCAATGAAAAAGGGAAGGGGAAAGCAGTATGATTCTTGGTGTGCATCACGCGCAGATTACGATTCCTAAGGGCGCAGACGAAGAGGGAAAGAAATTTTACTGCGGCATGCTGGGTCTGCAGGAAATTGAAAAGCCAGAATCGCTGAAGGGGCGGGGAGGTTTTTGGGTTAAAGCCGGTGATATGGATGTGCATGTAGGGACAGAGGATGGTTTTGAAAGGTTAAAAACAAAAGCGCATATCGCTTATCTGGTGGAGGATATTTCTTATTGGAGAAACAGGCTTCAGCAAAATGGCGTGGTTATATTAGATTCAGTGCCAATTCAAGGTTATGAGCGATTCGAGTTCAGGGATCCTTTCGGAAATAGGGTGGAAATGATTCAATATATAGCCTGAAAAACTGCACATTCATTGACAGCCTATCCTGAAATTGAATGTGCAGTATTTTTATTTACCGAACTCTTCATTATTAAGAGTTCATTTTAGGCGGTTCTGCCATCCAGCCTTTTGACATCATTAGTTTTGCACCTTCAAGACCGAATTCATAAACATCTTTCGCATAGATCGCCGATTTTGCAATAATATCATTGCGCAGGACAAAAGCATTGGCAAATCCTTGGCTTCCAAGGCTGAACCCTCCCAAAAGATTGGTGCAGAATAACATCATCTTATCGGAAAAAGGAGCTATAGTTGATGTAGTTACCTCTCCCCCGGTCGTGGCAGCCGGGTGGATATTATTTTCAAGAAGGATATTCTCGGTACCTTTTATTATTTCCTTCGTAAGGTTTTTCCCTTTTGTAAAATACTTTTTGGCTTCCGCGTCCGTTGCGCACTGTGCAAAGCTCTTCATCAGCTGCATACCAGTTATATTGGTTTCTAAAGAATGAAATAACAATCCAAATTCAACCGTATTTAAGGGTCTTTTATGGCCAAAAAGATTTGTTCCCTTCATGTAGCTTGAGTCAGTAATGTACTCATTGGATTTTGGCATTTCTGTATAGTTTGGAGTTGGAAGGAGCCTGTTTTCAAGCAGATATTGTGTAAACAGATTATAATAGTTTTGCGTTATGTCAGTAAGTTTTTTATAAAACATAATAATATCTTCCCGATAAGATAATGTAGTATGTAAAACATACATGCCCATGCTGATTTCCTTTAATATTCGGCAGAACATGATGTCAAATCCATGCTCATACAGTTTTGGAGCTTCGAGATTAACGTCTTCCTTCGTAAAACCGATTGGAACTGCTGCACCGTCATTTTGAAGCATGATTGTTATTTCATCCACCGCTGGATTTAGTTTTTTTACCATCCCCTGCATTAGGGCCTTAGCTTTTTGATCATCGGATTTCTCTATAAAATATTCCACCATCCGGAGAATCATTGTTTTTTTGTGATAAGTCATCCACAATATCCCAAGCTCGGCTGAACTCATTTTATTTTGTTTGTGCAATTTTGATATCTCCTTTGTTTTGTTTGTTTAAAAGTAGTATGTGGTGTGTTTGTAAATGTATGCAAGTAAAGTTCGCTGTGCCGTTTATTTAGGAGAATGTGCCTGCCAAAGAAAAAAGGCTGCCGGGGCAGCAAATGAAGAATGCACAATGAGCGGGGAAAGGAGTATCGAAAATTTATTGCCGGGTTGAAATTGATGTATTACATCTGACTTTTTACACAAGAAAATGCAAGGACTAAAGGAATTCTTTGTCTTCGTCTGAACTCACTCTCATTGCTGAAATGTTCGCGTTTTGGCGAGCCTTCCCGAAGGTCGGTGATGGTAAATCCTGATTGGGTAAGTACATGGAAATAGTGCTCAATAGTCCGGTGGTACTTCACGACAACCTGTCCAATCCAGGGTTCCTTTCTCTCACCATCAAGAAAATAATCATCCACCACCCAATTTCCGCGCAGTTCTCCCGATTGCTTGCTGATAAATGAAGCGGTAGTAAGCGGGTGCTGAACACTGAAAATGAATCTTCCCGCCTCTGTAAGGGACGCCCGGACGTTTTGGAATAACTGGTTTATATCTGCCACATAATGAATGGCGAACCGTGATGTCACAAGATCAAACTGGTTTGGAGGGAAGGAATAGGTTTCCATCGTTTCATTGAAGAGTGTCCCGCTGACTCCATCCAGATTAGAAAATGCCCGGTCTGCCATATTCCGGGATCCCTCCACACCTGCATAAAAAGCCGCGCCCCCATTAAGCAGATCTCTGCCAAACGATGCATCCCCGCAGCCTAAATCCAGAATTCTTTTGCCTTTAAAGCTGCCAATCAGCTCATACATCAATGGCCCCTCAATCGCAGTATTGGGGCTGTCGGGTCTTTCCCTTCTTTTTATATAGTTTGTGAAAAATTCCGCTTCATCGTATACACTTGAACCTCTGAATTCCATAAAAACCCTCCTGAGTATTGCTATTTGAAACGAAAAAATAATCGCGGGGAAATCCTGGTAGTGGATTAAAAGGTTAATCCTAAATGACAGTGTAGCATAGAAAATAATGGAAGGGATAAGTTTACAAGGAAAATGTTTCTGGAGAAGGATGAAAAAAAGCAGAAAAGGGCGGGGTAAACTAAAATGCCAGGGGGGCATTTGCACCCCTCCTGAATTCTGATTATGTAAAGCTTTTTTATGAATAGTGATCGAGCAGAAGAGACACCAGCAATCCGAGTGCAGCTATCAGTCCTGTCAGAGGGCCACTGTCTTCATAGGCTTCTGGCATCATTGTAGAAGCAATCATCGCAATGATCCCTCCGCCTGCAAAAGCGCCTATCTCTGACATAATAGCTCCTGAAGCATGATCAAGGAAAAAATAGCCTCCCCATGAAGCAAAGGTTGAAATGGCTAATACAGTGATCCATAGCAGCATGATTTTGGTTTTCGAGTAGCCGCTGTTCTTCATGCCGGCAGTGCTTGAAAGCCCCTCTGGAATATTGCTGATGAAAATGGCGACTACTAACAAAAAGCTGACTGACTCTTTTTCGAGCAGGCTGGATCCAATCATGATCGACTCAGGTATGGCGTCCATGACTGTGCCGATAAAAATGGCAATGCCGCCCCCTGCAGCCGCTTTCTGGCCTGATCGCTTTCTTTGGGAGGCGCCTTTTTTGGAAACCAGGTAATCAAATAAAGTAAAAACAGCGGCACCTGCTATAAAACCGATAATAGTCGGTGTAATTCCGCCATCATGTACCGCATCGCCGAGAAGCTCATACGATGCTGCCCCCATTAACACACCTGTACCAAACGCCATTATGTATCCGATTATTTTTGTCTTAATGGGCAAAAACATGGAAAAAAGAGCACCTAACAGTACGGCAGATCCTGATATCCCGCCCCACATCGCGGCAGACCACATAAGCGTCACTCCTTTCTTAAAAACTACTACCCAAAACTGTTTTGGATAAACTTAGCATGAAAATAGGGGAAGAAAGGCATGGCAGGCACTTGGAATGCTTCATGCCGGCCAGGGTACTTTCATTTATCTTCAGGGCAGCCTCAAATTTAAAGTTCTGTTATTAGAAAGCGCGCTTTCTGGGCAATCGCGGAAATATAATTATAAAATGCAGTTGCTTATTATGGTAAAATATGTATAATTAACGCCGTTAAGTTAATTTAAGAATCAGGAGTGATTGTTTCATTATGAGCAGAAAAGAAAAGCGGCAAAAGGAAGTGGAAGAAATGAAGCAAGATATGATCAATGCTGCAGTCCAGTTATTTACCGCAGAAGGATACGAACATGTATTGATGAAGAAAATCGCTCATAAAATAGAATAGTCCCCTGCTGCCCATCTGCAATTATTTTGCTAATAAGTAAGGTATCCTGCAGCAGCTTTTAAGTGTTAGCTATAAAATGTTCCTAGACAGCCGAGGAAACTGCTGCCAAATATGCGGGTAGCAGCATGGAAAATCGTTTAAAAACAGTATTTTATATAGAAAGGGAATTTAAGATTAGGGGGAGATGTTAGTGGCAAAACGAAAAATAAATGTGAAAATCTTGCTCTGTTATGTGGTTATTGCGGCTTTTATTGGTTATATTTTAATGTCTTATGTGTTGCATAATCCTAAAAATGCAGCTATTATTGCCGGCAAGCTGGAGAATAGCCCTGGTTTTCCATATGATTTATGGATCATGATTTTATTCTTTCATATCGTAACAGGGGCCATTGCCCTCGTTTTAGGACCTTTTCAATTCCTGAAATTCAGCAGGAAGAATAAAAAGGTGCATAGAACAATAGGGAAAATGTATATGTCAGCCATTTTCCTAAGCGTGCCTGCGGGGATGTATCTGGCCTATTATGCAACAGGAGGAGCCGGATCGGGGATTGGCTTCTTTGTACTGGACATTTTCTGGTTTGCCGCGACATTTACTGGCCTTAGGAAAATTCTTAAGCGTGATATAAAAAGCCATCGGGAGTGGATGCTCCGCAGTTATGCCATTACTCTTGTATTCGTGACCTTCCGCATTTTTATGCCAATCTTTGTGTTTGTCATGAAGCTTGGATTTTCAATTGGGTTTCCAGCCGCAATCTTTTGTTCTATTGCACTTAATTTAAGCCTCGCAGAATGGCATCTTCGGAGGGAAAATAAAAGCGCCAAGAATTCCATCGCAAAAACAACACCTGTCTGACTTCATCAATGAATATATCAATCATAATTCTCCAATAAACCGCTAAAAACAGCGGGAAGATTAGTCCGCAAGAGTGCAAAAACCTGCAATTAATAGTTCAGCAAGCTTTAAATTCGAACTCACTGCAGATACTCCTAAAGTGAAGTGGGCCGGCAGCGAACAGCCCGGCATGCAGCCTTCTAAGAAGGCTGCATATGTAACTAACCCAAGGGCTGATTAATGCTGTGCTGTATCAGCTGATAGGGCCATTAGAAGCAGCAATCACAATCTCACATTCAATCAACTATCCTGAGGCTAATGCCTGCTCTGATATAATTTTTATAAAACGGTTCATTAAAGGAGACAAAATGCAATGAAAAAGAATACGATATGGGATTTTATTGGTATGTACAATCGCAATCACAATCACCTGGTACTTTATAAACTCTTACTGCAATAAAGATTTATCAAAATACGATGTATCACAACTTGAAAAAGTAGATATGCTGGTTTCGCCTGGTAAAGATAAAAAATTAAGTGTTTTTCTCGGGGGAGGTATTTTCGGAAGAACAGATTATACTTATATCGGACAAATGGAAAATCTTAAGAATCATAGTAAGAGTCTTATATTTATACTCCCTGGAGAAAAATTTAAACTATCTTGGCTGGATAATGAGCATCTTCAGATAAATGGGGATAGTGTCAGCATAAAAAGCACCTATGATTTTCGGAAAAAATAGCCTAATAGGCTGGCCGTATTATTAGGGTGAAACACAAAATAAAAAGCCGGAAACGTCATTTATCGAGCGTTTCCGGCTTTTTCTGCTCAACTCCATAGTGCCATTTTCAGGAGTTGGGAATCAGTGACAATGAAATATGGGTTTATAAGGAAAAATATTGGTTTAATATACCTGAATATTTGGGTAACACTTTTATATTCTTGCAAAAATGGTAAATCTTTTCTAAGATTTTAATATACTATAAAATGACAAAAAATTTAATTCTGTTCAAGGTCCAGGTGATTTTACTCTTAATGGATTGATAGAGAGCATCTGCAGCAGAATTCAACAGACAAGATTAACATAGCTATGAAAATCCTCTCATTGAAATAATTCTCCCAGTTAAGATAACCGGCCGAAAAACTGGAAAGGACTTTCCGTGATGTCAATGAAAATCTATGATGCAAAGGCACTTATTCATGCTGCAGGGGAGCGTTCCAAACAATATCGCGATTTGAGAGAGCAGCTTAATGAACTGAAAAAAGGATTCAGCGGCATCGTGGAACTGGATGATGAGCTGAAGGGGAATGGTGCAGCGGCGATTAAAGGATTTTACAGGGCACAGATGGACACAGCAGATGCCTGGATAGCCCTTGTTGACCGGCATATTGCTTTTTTAAATGGAATAGAGGGAGATGCAGAAGAGGCTAAGCTCGGAGGGGACAGCATTGTTGAGGTGCCGTTTCTTGAAGGGGAAGTCGCACATGCAGACAGGAAGTCAAAGGAACTTGTCGCTGCCCAAAAAAGTGATCTGACGGCCATATTCAGCCGGATAGAAGACATTATCCATCTGGAACCATTCTCCGATGAGGAATTTCAGGAACAAATTTCAGAGGCTGACAGGAAACGCTTCGAAACGATAGACAAGGTAAATGAGACGGACAGCGGGTGGCTAACTGAATATGCAGAATCTGAGGCAGACCAGGCTGCCATTGTGTCCCTGCTTGCGCAGCTAAGGGAATCCAGTTCAAAAGGAGGGAAGGTCTCTCCGCTATACTTTGATGCCAAGTCCTATCAAAATAGTGAAGCGTACAAAGGGCTGCAGGATAGGAAGAAAGAAAACACGGCCTATTTGAAAATCAAGAAAGAAGAAGCGGAAAAACGCCGGATTGAGGATTTAAAAGCGAAGCTTGCGACTGTAACCAATACAGAAGAATACCTGGAAATTGCAAACGTTATTGGACTGGACAATTTGCCTCCTGAACAGCAGCAAATTGTTATACAGCTCGAAATGAGCAAGCAGAATGCGGAAATCGCCAAAGGGATAGGCACAGGCCTTTACGATGCGGGAAAAGATTTGGTGACAGGTATTTGGGATTTTGTTAAAGACCCTGGCGCAACCATTGAAAGCACAATCACAGCAATTGCTCACCCGATTAAAACGTATAATTATATTTCAAAGGCGATTTCTGACTCGTATGAGAGGGATATGGTGCATGGCGACGCCTATTCCCGGGCGCATTGGGTAAGCTACGCCCTTGGCACTGTCGTATCATCTGTTGTCGGAACGAAAGGTGCAGGAGCGGTTGCGAAAACGGGCATGGCCACTTCTAAGGCTGCCGTTATTCAAGGAGTTGCTAAGGCTAAGACAATCCGCAGCCTGCTGCCCTATGCACCTGCTAAGCCCTTGGCAGCATCAGGTGTACCTTTTAATGCAGTAAACAGTGCAGAATTAGAAAATCAGCTGCTTTCCATGGCTAAAGTGGAAACAGATCTGCTGGATAAGGGGCCTGTGAAAAGCCGGCTGGATTATTTAAGAGACAAGCACGGCACGCTTACCGCAGAAGAGTTGCACGACAGGATCAATACAAGAGGCGAAATTGAAAAAGCCATAAACCATGGTTCGAGGAATACGTGGAACGACTTTTATGAAGCATCAAAAGAAGGGAATAAAAGTGTTGAACAAATTAAAAACTCTTATATTAACCTGATTAAGGAGCAATCTCCATGGCCGGAAGGATTTACTCCTGTCAAATCTGTCCTGAAATCCGGAGATACCTTCGAAATGGTCTTGGATAATAAACAGCCATTAAATAAGCCAGGAAGTTTCGGGACATATGACACAATCTCGGGTGTCGAATATGCCAAAAATAAGCTGGCCATTAAATCGGACTGGAAAGAAGATTTCGGCAAGGTTGTCACATACAGAGTGAAACAAGGAGTGGAGCTGCCAGTATTAAAAGGCCCGGTTGGCCCGCAAATTGACCTTGCGGCAGATAAATATCTGCCCGGCGGGGGCACACAGCTGCAAATCATGCTTGACTGGAAAGAAGACAAGATGAAGTATCTCGAAATCGTTTCAGTTCGCCCTAATAAATAGGCTCTGTTAAAGCTCGATGCCGGTTGACCCCTATGCACGGGAAGGGAAATCAATAGACAAGCTGAATAGAGCCATTAAATAAAGGAGTTTGAGTATGGAAATTATAGATTTTTCCTGGGATTTAGAAAGTGCCGGCTGGACATATGAGGGAAAAGAAGTACATGTTGCACTATCAAATATTAACTTTGCCAACTTAGATGCGGAAGAGAACTATATATACATTGTATGCGGCGAAAATTTTTCCGAAAATAATATTCATTACCTGACATTTGACGGAAAAGAAATCCTGGCCTATGACAAAACATCAGGATCGATCACCTGGGAATATGACGGTAATATAATTGAGGTTCAATGTGAACACCTGGAAAATGCGAGATTGTATACCATGGAATCTCTTATAATGGCCATTGCCGCGGACGGACAGGGAAATACCAAGTTAATAGGCTGGCGTTTAGATGGGACACTGGCTTTTGAAACAGCTGCCCCTCCAGAATATAAGCTTTCCTATTTATCATCTGTTGATAAAAAACCAACCGTTGTCTGTGAGGGCAGTCCTGCACAATCAGACAAGTATGGAAGAAACACCTGGCATTTCAGTATAGATACTGCAACTGGCGAATTAATCAAGTCTGAATTGGCGCATTGATATATTTGGATGAGAGGCCCTTCTTTGTGGAAGGGCTTCTTTCCTGTTTGCTTACGGTGAAAGGTTTTTAAAGTAATTGTATGCACAATGACCAGAGAGATTTATAATTGGTACTAAAAGGAGAAATGAGCCTTGATAAATAAAGTTCAAAGCACACCCTTGTATATTCAAAAGCTTGAAGCACTTTTGAGGCGTATCCCAGGCCAGCATGAAAAGCGAAAGGAAATGGAGGATGAGCTCTCAAGAAAAATGTCGGGCTTTAAAGGAGAGCTGTCGCTAGATTATTATTTACGACTGATTCCTGATAAATCAATACGGATTTTCCATGACATCAGGCTGTCCGATGGAGAGTACACTTTTCAGATAGATACTTTGTTAATGTGTACCCGTTTCTTTTTAATACTAGGGGTGAAGAATTTTTCCGGTTCACTGCTTTTTGACCGAACCTTTAAACAGCTTGTCAGAAAGATAAACAATATGGAAGAAACATTCCCGGATCCATTTACACAGGTGAAACGTCAGCAGCTCCAGCTGAAAAATTGGCTGAAAATCCGGAAAATCTCCGAAATCCCCATAGAGACTCTTGTTGTGATCTCCAATCCCTACACTTACATCATGCCTCCTGAAAACCCAGCGGAAGTCAAACGCCTTGTCACGCATAGCGCTAATCTCATCAGCAGAATATCAAACCTCGAAAACAAGCATAAGCATGACGCACTTACGGAAAAAGCCCTTGCAAGACTCTCAAAAATCCTCTTAAAAAACCAAATCCCAGATAACAGGAGTGTTTTGGAAAAATATCAAATCACAAAACATGAACTCATTAAGGGAGCCGTGTGCCTAAAGTGCTCTCCGTTTTTAATGATAAGAGAGTACGGCAGATGGATTTGTACTCAATGCGGGGCAGCATCTAAAGAAGCCCATATAGATGCATTGCGGGACTACCTTCTTTTATGGGGAGAGACGATTAGCAACCAGGAGCTGCGTGAATTTCTTGGTATCAGTTCAGCGTCAATAGCAGCAAGAATGCTCTCTTCCTTGCAGCTTCCCTATACAGGTTCGACTAAGGATAGAAGATACAGCCTAGCGGGGTTGCTTAACAATTAAAGAGTTTGTATTTTTCTCTATTTATTGCCGTTGCATGATTTTGTTCAGAAGCTGCACGATTCCTTTAAAAGTTGCATGATTTTCGTCCAAAGTCGCACGATTTTAGGGAAAAGCTGCATGATTTCCGCTAAAATCATTTCTTCATAAAGATAAAACTGCGTACCAATCAGCTCACCCCCTAAATAAAATCAATTAATAGCCCATTTTCATAAAAATCTATTGACTTAGAGTTTGCTCTAAGTAGTAGATTAATTGTAAGAATATTGGAAAGCAGGGATGAAATTGTTCAGTATCAGTGAAGCTGCAAAACAGGCAGGAATCAGTGCATACACATTAAGATATTATGAAAAGGCCGGGATACTTCCGCCTCCTAAAAGAAGGCAGGGCAATCAGCGTTTTTATACAGACGGGGATATTGCGTTTCTGAAGTTTTTAAAAAGCTTAAAGCAAACGGGTATGACACTGGCGGATATCCAGGAATTTGTTCAGGATGGATGTATTTTGGAGAAAACTGAGTCACTGCCGAAAGAAGAAATCATGCCCTCGCTGAATTTGCGGATCAAACTGTTATCGAAGCATCTAGAAAAGATGGAGCAGCAAAGAAAAGAGCTGGATACCATTATCTTGATGACAAAATCCAAACTTGAGACTTATTACTCCCTTATGGATGGGCAGGTGGAAAAACCATGAAGCATGCAAAAATTTATCTCTTGTTACTCGGTTTTTCCCTTTTTACCGGAGCAACATTCAATTTGGCTAAATACACCATTGCTTATATTCCAGCTTCATTTGCTGCAGCATACCGGTTTGGTTTGGCCGCTGCCATCATGCTGATTATCCTTGGATTCCGGGAGGGCATTAAGACTTCGCAAATCAAGGGTAACTTCATGTCTTATTCAGTGCTCGGAGTAATTGGGGTCTTTGGATTCAATGCACTTTTCTTTATAGGGCTGAAATTCACATCTCCATTAAACGGTGCTCTGATCATGGCTACCAATCCGTTAGTGACAGCAATTCTAGCACGGATTATTTTGAAGGAAACAATCCGTTTCCAGCAAGCAGCCGGAATGGGTATTGCACTTTGTGGTGTCCTTTTTGTTCTCACTCAAGGCTCCATTAAAATGATGACCAATTTGTCGTTTTCAGCAGGTGATTTTATTATTTTAGGCGGAAATATCTGCTGGGCGTTTTATGGTGTATATGGCCGCCGCTTTGTGAAAAACAGCACGTCTTTAGCAACTGCCGCATACAGCATGTTAATTGGTGCTTTCTGCCTGATTGCTGTGTCCCTGGCAAGTTCTGAATCTATTCATTTTTCTTCGATCCCAATTGGTGTATGGGTAGCGATTGCATGTATGAGCATCTTCACAACCGTGCTGGGCTATTTGTGGTGGAATAAAGGAATGAAAGAGATTGGTGCGGCAAAAACATCCCTGTTTTTTAACATCGTCCCGGTCGTCACTATGCTGATTTCATTTTTCACCGGTACACACATTACAATGGCCGAGCTGTCTGGAGCCTGCCTGGTTATCATAGGAGTTGCCTCTGCGTCGGGAATTCTGCAGCGTAAGGAAAAACCTTCAGGGAAAGCGGTGCCGCAAAGCTAATCCGAAGGGATCCTCCAAGGTTTATCCGCAGAAACCTTTTATATAAAAAAAGCCCCCGATTCCGGTCAGCGTTTGCCGGATTGGGGGGCTTTTTCGATTTTTTCGTATACGGCACTTAGAGCCTGCTCGAATTTGCCGCTTTTTTTGGGCTGATAGTACTGTTTGCCGAGGAGTTTGTTTGGCAGATACTGCTGTTTGACCCAGCCGTTCTCATAATTGTGCGGATATAGGTAGTCAATTCCGCGGCCGAGTTCTTTTGCACCTTTATAATGGGCGTCCTTCAGGTGATCTGGAACATCACCGCTTTTGCCTGCTCTGATGTCTGCCAGGGCGGAATCGATGGCCGTGATGGCAGAATTTGATTTTGGCGATAAGCAGAGCTCGATAACGGCATTGGCGAGCGGAATCCGGGCTTCGGGGAAACCGAGGCGTTCAGCCGTTTCAATGGCGGCAAGCGTCCTCGCTCCTGCCTGCGGGCTTGCCAGGCCGATGTCTTCATAAGCAATTACTGCCAGGCGGCGGGCAATTGAGACAAGATCGCCTGCTTCAGCTAGACGGCCCAGATAATGCAGGGCTGCGTTCACATCGCTGCCGCGGATGGACTTCTGGAAAGCGGAGAGCACATCATAGTGGGCATCTCCGTCTTTGTCGTGTGAAAAACTCTTTTTCTGGATGCATTCTTCAGCGGTTTTTACATCTACCGAAATTGTCCCGTCTTCATCAGGTTCCGTTGAAATGACAGCAAGCTCCAGTGCATTCAGCGCACTGCGGACATCTCCGTTCGAAGCCTGTGCAAGATGTGTGAGTGCCTCCTTGCTGACATCAGTCTTATAAGTGCCAAGACCGTGTTCACTATCCTCTAGGGCCCGCACCAGTGCCGTCACAATATCATCTGTTTCAAGCGGTTTTAATTCAAAAATCTGGCAGCGGCTCCGGATAGCGGGATTGATTGCATGATACGGATTGCTTGTTGTGGCGCCGATGAGCGTAATCATTCCATTTTCAAGATAGGGAAGCAGGAAGTCCTGTTTGGCCTTATCGAGACGGTGGACTTCATCAAGCAAAAGGATGACCCTGCCTGACATTTTCGCCTCCGCTGCGACGATTTCCATATCTTTTTTATTATTGGTAACGGCATTCAGCGTGCGGAAAGCAAATTTGGTGCTGCCAGCTATCGCACTTGCAATCGATGTTTTCCCGACGCCGGGCGGACCATATAGAATCATGGAGGAAAGCTGTTTGGCTTTGACCATGCGATTAATAATTTTTCCATCGCCTGTCAGATGGTCCTGTCCGATGATATCTTCAATCGAATGGGGACGCATACGGAAAGCGAGCGGTTTAATATTCATAAGCACCTCTCCTGGAATCAAGTAGGTTTCTGTCCTTATCATACTATATAATGAAGGGGAAATGCATTTATGGCGGTTGTGTGCTATAATTTCATGTGCCGACTGCGGTTCTAAAACACTAAACCAAGAATCACATATATAGATTTTAAGCATCAAAAAAAATTGAGGTGTAAAAACAATGAGAATCTCAACAAAAGGCCGTTACGGCTTGACTATTATGATTGAGCTTGCAAAAAAACATGGAGAAGGGCCGACTTCACTGAAATCGATCGCCAATGCACATGATTTGTCCGAGCACTACCTGGAACAGCTGATTGCACCTCTTAGAAATGCAGGACTAGTCCGCAGCATCCGCGGAGCTTACGGAGGTTATGTGCTTGGACGCGATCCGAAGGAAATCACATCCGGAGATATTATCCGGGTTCTAGAAGGTCCGATTACCCCTGTTGAAGGAATTGAGGATGAAGAGCCGGTCAAGCGCCAGCTTTGGATCCGCATTAGAGACGCTGTAAAGGATGTTTTAGACAGCACAACGCTTGATGACCTTGCCAATTATAATGACAGCGGCGAGCAAGATTCGTATATGTATTATATTTAATGATACACCTGCCAGCGCTTGATTTTTCCGGGTGCTGGCTGGTTTTCTTATTGGAGGCTGAAAAAAGTGGAAAGAATTTATTTGGATCATGCGGCGACCTCACCTATGCACCCGGAAGTCATACGTACAATGATGAAGGTGATGGAAGGAGACTTTGGTAATCCGTCCAGCATCCATTCATTTGGCAGGCAAGCACGCCATATTCTGGATGAATCACGTGCTGTGATTGCAGGCAGCATAGGTGCCGGGCAAAATGAAATCATTTTTACAAGCGGCGGCACAGAAGCAGATAATACCGCACTGACCGGCATTGCCTTTAGCAGCCAAGCGAGGGGCAAGCATATTATTACCACCGAAATTGAACATCATGCTATTCTTCATACATGCCATTTTCTCGAGAAATCAGGGTTTGAGGTCACGTATCTGCCGGTCGGCGAGGATGGAATCGTTTCTCCAGACGACTTGAAGAAGGCGTTAAGAGAGGATACGATCCTTGTTTCCATAATGTATGCCAATAACGAAACCGGCGCAGTGCAGCCTATCGGCGAAATAGGCAGGATTCTAAAGAACCACCCAGCTTATTTCCATACTGATGCTGTACAGGCTTATGGTTTAACGGATTTGGATGTGAATGAACTCGGAGTGGATTTGCTTTCTGTTTCGGCGCATAAAATCAACGGCCCTAAGGGAATTGGTTTTTTATACGTGAAAAATGGTGTCAAACACCAGCCCCATCTTCATGGCGGCGATCAGGAGCGCAAGCGGAGAGCGGGCACAGAAAGTGTGCCGGCGATAGCAGGTTTTGCAAAAGCAGCCGCCATTGCCCAGGCTTCAAGAGAAGAAAAAGCTAAGCAGTACAGAGAATTTAAGAACATTATGCTTTCTGTTATGAATGAACATGGCGTCCGGTATGAGCTGAATGGCTCACTGGAAAATACGCTGCCGCATGTAATCAACATCAGCTTTCCGGGAACGAATGTCGAATCGATGCTCGTCAACCTGGATTTGGCAGGTGTAGCAGTATCCAGCGGATCTGCTTGCACAGCCGGTTCGATTGATCCTTCACATGTTCTTGTAGCGATGTTCGGAAAAAACTCCGAACGCACGAAAAATTCAATCCGGTTCAGCTTCGGTTTGAATAATACAGAAGAACAAGTAAGGATGGCAGCGGAGGAAACCGCAAAAATCATTGGCAGATTGTTAAAATAAAGTATTAAAGGAGCAGAAAGATGAATAAAGCGCCAAAAGACACCCGTGTCGTAGTCGGCATGTCTGGTGGAGTCGATTCTTCTGTTGCAGCTCTCATGCTGAAAAACCAGGGCTATGATGTAGTCGGGATTTTCATGAAAAACTGGGACGATACCGATGAAAACGGTGTGTGCACCGCAACAGAAGATTACAATGATGTAATTGCCGTCTGCAACCAGATCGGCATACCATATTACGCAGTAAATTTCGAAAAACAATACTGGGACAAAGTGTTTACCTACTTTTTGGATGAATACAAAGCAGGAAGAACACCGAACCCGGATGTTATGTGTAACAAGGAAATCAAATTCAAGGCTTTCCTTGAGCATGCAGTCAGCCTTGGTGCGGATTATCTGGCTACCGGCCATTATGCCCAGGTGGAATTCCGCGATGGAGACTACAAAATGCTCCGCGGTGTGGACGAAAATAAGGACCAGACGTATTTCTTGAACCAATTAACTCAAAGCCAGCTGGAAAAAGTGATGTTCCCGCTTGGGGGAATTGATAAGAAAGAAGTCCGTAAAATGGCCCAGGAAGCAGGCCTTGCCACTGCCGCAAAAAAAGATTCAACAGGAATCTGCTTTATCGGCGAAAGAAACTTCAAGGAATTTCTCAGCGGCTATCTTCCGGCACAGCCAGGCAATATGGAAACTCTTGACGGCGTAGTCATGGGCCGTCATGACGGATTGATGTATCATACAATCGGCCAGCGCCACGGACTTGGAATCGGCGGAAGCGGGGAACCATGGTTTGTCATTGGAAAAGATCTTAAGAAAAATATCTTGTATGTAGGACAAGGCTTTGACAATGAAAAACTTTACTCGGATTACATTAACGCAGTGAATGTAAGCTGGGTGGCGGGCCATGCACCTGCTAAAGAATTCACATGCACTGCCAAATTCCGCTACCGCCAGCCGGACAGCAAGGTAACTGTCAAAGTGAAAGAGGACGGAGATGTGGAAGTGATTTTCTTCGAACCAAGCCGTGCAGTCACTCCAGGACAAGCTGTCGTTTTCTACGATGGTGAAGTATGTCTTGGCGGCGGAACGATCGATGAAATCTTTAAAGACGGCAAAAAATTAACCTATGTGGGTTAATACCGGGCGAACTCCTGAGTGACATCAGCGGCTGCTGAAAAAGTCTTTAAAGTTTAGACTTTGTTATATTGGCCGGTTGATTGGAGCGAAGGTATACTTCGCTTTCCGCAGGGCGTGCGTTGAGCCCGCAGGTGTCTTGCAAACAGGCTCCAATCAGTCTTTTGCGTTAAAAAAGTCAAATTCCTTACTTGAGGAATTTGGCTTTTTTTGTTATTTAATGGGGATTATCTATCGGAATGGGATTTATGAGGCCGATTCACGATCCGGATATGTTGCAGTTATTTCAGGCCGGAATTTCGGTTTGGCTCGAATCCTTGGGAGTCTGGCTCGAATGGGACAGGATTTCACTCTAATCGAAACATAATTGAATCGATTATCCAATTAACTGGAAAATAACGAGTGCGATTTTTAATAATAAAAGAGATTTTGAACAGTTTCTAATAGTGTCAGAATCTATGAAGGTCACCGGCCAATCAAAATAATGCAGGATTTTCAGTGAGCTAAAATCTAAATGAGGTTTTTTTGATGTGTCGTTTTATAAATGAGGAAGCACATCTTCGAGGGAGCTTTGTTTTTTAATTTTATGGTATAATTCAATGTAGAAAAATTGGAGCGTGAGATATTATGGATAAAAATCAGCAAGGAATTCAGTTTATGCAAGAAGGCAAGTACGAAGAAGCTGTGAAGGTATTTTCAGAGGCGATTGAAGAAAACCCGAAGGATCCTGTGGCATATATTAATTTCGGGAATGTGCTTACCGCAGTAGGCGAGCTTGATAAAGCGGAGAATTTTTACCAAAAAGCTATCGGACTTGATGAAAAAGCTGCGGCTGCTTATTATTCGCTTGGCAATTTATATTATGATACAGAAAAATTTCAAGCGGCATCTGAAATGTTTCAAAAGGCGGTTTCAAATGGCCTGGATAACAGTGATGCATACTTTATGCTGGGACTTTCACTCATGTCTTTGGATCAGCAGAAGCTGGCCATGCCATATCTGCAGCGTGCCGTTGAATTGAATCCGGCCGATGTTGACGCAAGATTCCAGTTTGCATTAAGCCTGGCTGGACTTGAGCTTTATGATGAGCTGGTTAATCAGCTGAAACAGATTGTAGAGCAGGATCCTAATCATGGTGATGCTTATTATAATCTGGGAGTTGCTTATGCCGGATATTTTGAAGATGCCGAGAAGGCTTTGGAGTATTTTGAAAAAGCGCTTGAAGTTCAGCCTGACCATATGCTTGCAGCACATGGTGTGAAGCTGGTTAAGTCGCTTTCTGATACAGAAGAAAATTAATTCATTCTCATGGAAGGAGGGAAGCGCTATGGGACAGCAGGATTCGCTGGATTTGTTCTCAGAAGAAAAACCGTTTATGAAGGGGCGCCAGCTTGTCACTATTTTTCATAATGAAGGCAATATGTACTCGGTTGTGCGGATCCGTGTTGATGAGACCAATTTGAACTATGATGAAAAGGAAGCAGTTGTGACAGGCTACTTCCCTCGTATTCATGAAGATGAGACCTATACCTTTTACGGGATTTTAAAAGAGCATCCCCGGTTCGGGATGCAGTTTCATGTCGAGCATTTCCGGAAAGAAATGCCGCAGTCGAAAGAAGGAATCATTAATTATTTATCAAGCGATCTCTTTAAGGGAATCGGAAAAAAAACAGCCGAAAGCATCGTGGAGGCTGTCGGGGAGAATGCGATTTCAAAAATCCTTGCACAGCCTTCCCTGCTGGATGGAATCCCAAAGCTATCCGGCGAAAAGGCGAAGGCATTTTATGACACGCTGATTGAGCATCAGGGGCTCGAACAGGTGATGATTGCCCTGAATCAATATGGATTTGGCCCGCAGCTGTCGATGAAGATTTATCAGATGTACAAGCAGGACACTGTTTCCATGCTTCAAAGCAATCCTTACAAGCTTGTAGAAGATATCGAGGGGATTGGTTTCGGGCGTGCCGATGAGCTTGGATATCAGCTTGGAATAGCTGGTTCCCATCCGGACAGAATCAAGGCGGCCTGTCTATATACCCTAGAATCGCAGTGCCTTCAGGAAGGAAATACATATCTTGAAGCGGAGGCACTCCTTGAGAGTGTCAAAAAACTTTTGGAAGAAAATAAACGGGACCGTATAGAGTTTACTGATATTTCCTCGGAAATCGTCAAACTGGGAGAAGAAGGAAAGATTATCACGGATGGTATGCGGGTTTACCTTCCTTCTCTTTATTTTTCTGAAAAAGGGATTGTAACCAATATTAAACGGATTCTCGGGCAAACCCAGTATCAGGATCAGTTTCCGGAGTCTGAATTTCTGCTTGCACTTGGAAAGCTTGAAGAACGCCTTGGTGTAGACTATGCCCCTGCGCAAAAGGAAGCGATCCAGACGGCGCTCCAGTCTCCGATGCTCATTTTGACTGGAGGGCCCGGTACAGGGAAAACTACGGTCATTAAAGGGATTGTTGAATTATACAGTGAGCTTCATGGAGTGTCCATGGAGATAAAAGATTACATAAAAGAAGATGATCCTTTTCCGTTTGTGCTTGCTGCTCCAACAGGGCGGGCGGCCAAAAGGATGGCCGAATCAACCGGGCTGCCTGCTGTCACAATTCACCGCCTGCTTGGATGGAATGGAAGCGAGGGATTTTCCCATGATGAAGACAACCCGATCAATGGCCGGATTGTCATCATTGATGAAACCTCCATGGTCGACACCTGGCTTGCGCAGCAGTTGTTCAAGGCCCTTCCTGATGATGTCCAGCTGATTCTTGTCGGAGATGAAGACCAGCTGCCTTCTGTCGGACCAGGTCAGGTGCTGAAGGATCTGCTTGGGTCGAATTGTGTGCCGACAGTGGCTCTTGAGCATATCTACCGCCAGGAAGAAGGGTCCTCTATCATTGAGCTAGCCCATGATATCAAGCGCGGCAGCCTTCCTCCTGATGTGGAAAAGCAGCAGGGTGACCGTTCGTTTCTTAAATGCGGTACAGGACAGATTTCACAGGTAATAGAAAAGGTCGTACAGAATGCCCGTAAAAAAGGATACACAGCAAGGGACATTCAGGTTTTGGCTCCGATGTATAAGGGGCCTGCAGGTATTGACGCTTTAAACAAAATGCTCCAGGAAGTCTTTAACAGCAACAAAAATGAAAAGCGCAGAGAATTAAAGTTTGGCGATGTAATTTTCCGGACAGGTGATAAAGTCCTTCAGCTCGTTAACCAGCCTGAAAACGGCGTGTTTAATGGTGATATGGGTGAGATCGTTTCTATCCTTTTTGCCAAGGAAAATACAGATTCAGTGGATAAGGCCATTATTTCCTTTGAAGGAATTGAGGTCAGCTACACCAAACAGGAGCTTTCGCAGATTACCCACGCGTATTGCTGTTCAATCCATAAATCACAGGGAAGCGAATTCCCGATTGTCATTCTTCCTGTTGTAAAAAGCTATTACCGGATGCTGCGGCGTAATCTGATTTACACAGGAATCACCCGGAGCAAGGAATTCCTCATCCTTTGCGGTGAAGAAGATGCCCTTCGCATGGGCGTTGAGCGGAATAATGAAATAAGAAAAACAACGCTGCTCACACGGCTCCAGGAAAGCATGCATGAAAATGAGGACACGGATAACGGTAGCGTACCTGCTGAGATTTCGGCAGAAACAGCTGAAGATTACGCAGCAGCGCTCATGAAAACAGATCCAATGATCGGAATGGGAAATGTCACGCCTTATGACTTTATGTAGGCGGGGCATTTTTTTTGTGCACATAGTGGTCCTTTTTTGAATTGGCTCTAATGAAGGCTGATTCGCTCGATTCATGCCGGATTTCGCTCTAATCATGATGAATTTGGCTCGAATAAGGGTAAATCCGGTGTGATAATCCATTTGTATGGAAAATAATACTCGTACAGATCCCTATGGAAAACCTTTCACCTTATTTCTTGCAGGCAAATCACGGATACTATCATGGTAAAGCTTTTAGAGAGGCGCTTAGGGGCGATGTAACAGAAAAACTTGAACGGAGGCGGGATGATGTGCACATTTTCTTTAATTAAAGGGCTGCCTGTGTATTCTAAGGATGGAGAGCGGGTTGGCATGATATGTGATCTGGCTATTTCAGGAGACGGGCATGTAGCGGGTGTGATTGTCCATCAGCAGGCTTTTTTTAAGAAAACCTATTATATCCCGCTCGGGCAGGTTTATTCATTTGGAGAGCATGGAGTAGTGATTGAAGAGTATGATTCCTCACTCCGGCAGATAAAATGTCCGCAGAATCTGAAAAAGTTCAGCGGAGATCATTTGTTTGGGAAAATGCTCATGACAGAATCGGGAGAAGAGCTGGGTCTTTTACATGACGTATATTTCCAGGAAAAAATGGGCACGATTGTAGCATATGAAACGACAGATGGTTTCTTTTCGGAAATTTCGGAGGGACGGCGCATGGTCGAATGCGTGCTTCCTCCAGCATTAGGCAAGGACGCCATTATTGTTTCTGTCTAAGATCTGTGAGGTGTTTGCTTTGGAAATGAAATGTCCGAATTGCAGAAGCAAGGATATCGGAAAAATTGGCGTAAACCAGTATTATTGCTGGAATTGTTTTATAGAATTGTCCGTGTCAAATGGAATGATTAATACTCATCAAGTAGAAGAGGACGGAAGCTTGAGCTCTCTTGATGACTTGTTTGAAGAAAATGATCGGATGTTCGGCATGTAAAAAATCCTGTCCAATGGACGGGTTTTTTTATGCTATCCGCGATTAGTGGCCGAGGTTTGCATGAAAATCTATAAAGTCACAAAAACTACTGCCAGGAGGCGGATTCAATGGATATTCGGCTTAAGTGGTTTTACCGGCTTGGTTTTCTGCTGCTATTATTTTTTGTCCTTTATATTTTCATGAAGCTTGAGCCAATCTGGAAGCCTGTTGTAACGATAGGTTTTACGGTGCTTTTGCCGCTGTTTATCGGGGCGTTTATTTCCTATTTGCTTCATCCTGTCGTCGAGATCCTGCATCACAGGGGCATGAAGCGGGGATGGTCGATTGTGATTATTTACCTGATTTTCTTCGGAGGTCTGGGACTTGCTTTATATAAAGGCATACCTGCAATGACCACGCAGATTCGCGAGCTGTCAGACAGTGCGCCAGATGTGATCAGGCAGTACCGCTACTTAATGGATCTTCTGGAGAAAAAGACAGCTTCCTGGCCTTTTGGCTTTCATGAGCGCCTTGAGGATAGTGTGAAGCTGCTAGAAAGCCGTTTGAATGACCTGATGAGTGTTATGATGGGTTATTTAATGAGAATATTTGATTTTATTGTGCTTTTGTCTCTGATACCTTTTATTGCTTTTTATATTTTGAAGGACTTTGCCCTGGTAAAGAAAATGGCCTGGTACTTAACTCCGAAAAAGTGGCGTAAACAGGGGATGGCCTTCCTGAGGGATGTGGATGTATCACTTGGGGGATATATCAGGGGCCAGATTCTTGTTTGCATCAGCATAGGCGCCATTTCAGCGCTCCTGTTTTGGCTGATTGGAATTAAATATCCGCTCCTTCTTGGGATCATTATCGGCATTACCAACGTCATTCCTTATTTTGGGCCAATTTTTGGGGCGGTGCCGGCCGTCCTTATTGCTGCATCGATGTCAGTAAAGATGATGATTTTCGTTATCCTGATCGTGCTTGTGCTTCAGTTTTTAGAGGGAAATATTCTCTCTCCTCTAATTGTCGGGAAAAGCCTTCACATGCACCCCATTTTCATTATGGTCGCCTTGCTTGTCGGAGGGGAAATATCAGGGGTTTTCGGCATGATTCTGGCTGTGCCGATCCTGGCCGTGATCAAAGTATTTGTGCTTCATGCAAGATATCATTTTATTCAGCGCACAAAGTATGGCCCGGCAGGAAGCAGGGGAAAATAACTGCGGTGTTGACAAAGCGGGATGTTGTGAATATAATCCAATACATAAGAATGAAAAATCGTTGAAGGATCGAGTATGCTGTAGACCATCTTCGTGCTTTGCACATAAGAGAGGAATTTCCATGGCTGAGAGGAATTCCAGATGAAGAACAGCAGAAAGCTAGTCCGGAGTGCAGCTAAAACCTGCCGTTACGCCGCGTTAAGGCTATGATGAAGGTGATGAGTGCAACTTGGCTCATAATCAGGGTGGTACCGCGAGCTAACTCTCGTCCCTGTCAGGGGATGGGAGTTTTTTGTTTGCGGTTTTTTTGCTGCATCAAACCCATGCCAGGACGGGACGCAACGTGTCTATTTTAGGGAGGATAAAATGATGAAGAAGCTGACAGGCGCACAAATACGCCAAATGTATCTCGATTTCTTTAAAGAAAAAGGCCACAATGTTGAGCCAAGTGCTCCGCTTGTTCCGCATGATGATCCATCTTTGCTTTGGATTAATTCAGGTGTCGCAACACTGAAGAAATATTTTGACGGCCGGGTCATACCGGAAAATCCAAGAATTACAAATGCACAAAAAGCGATCCGTACAAACGATATTGAAAATGTCGGAAAAACGGCCCGCCACCATACATTTTTTGAAATGCTCGGCAATTTCTCAATCGGCGATTACTTCAAAGAAGAAGCCATCACATGGGCATGGGAATTTTTGACTGATGAAAAATGGATCGGGTTTGATCCGGAGAAGCTTGCTGTAACCATTCACCCGGAAGATGAAGAAGCGTATGAGCTTTGGAACAAAAAAATCGGCCTTCCTGCTGAGCGGATTATCCGATTGGAAGAAAACTTCTGGGATATCGGTGAAGGCCCAAGCGGTCCGAATACAGAAATTTTCTATGACCGCGGACCTGCTTACGGCGACGACTCGAACGATCCCGAGCTTTATCCGGGTGGAGAAAATGAGCGCCATCTTGAGGTTTGGAACCTGGTGTTCTCTCAATTTAATCATAATCCGGACGGTTCTTACACTCCGCTGCCAAAGAAAAACATTGATACAGGTATGGGACTGGAGCGCATGGCATCTGTTGTCCAGGATGTTCCGACAAACTTCGATACAGATTTGTTCATGCCGATCATTCATGCTGTTGAAGGGATTTCCGGCGAGAAGTACCGCGTGGAGAATGAAAAAGATACGGCGTTCAAAGTCATTGCTGACCATATCCGTACTGTTACCTTTGCTGTAGGAGACGGTGCTCTCCCGTCAAATGAAGGAAGGGGATATGTACTGCGCCGCCTGCTGCGCCGTGCTGTCCGCTATGCGAAACAAATCGGCATCAACCGGCCGTTTATGTATGAATTGGTTCCTGTTGTCGGAGAAATCATGTATGATTTCTATCCTGAGGTGAAGGATAAAGCCGAATTTATTGCTAAAGTAGTGAAAAATGAAGAAGAAAGATTCCACGAAACACTTCATGACGGACTGGCTATCCTTTTTGACGTGATGAAAAAGGAAAAAGAAAAAGGAAGCACCATCATTCAAGGTGCAGACGTTTTCCGCCTATACGACACATACGGTTTTCCTGTTGAATTAACAGAGGAGTATGCTGAAGAAGAAGGCGGCATGACGATCGACCAGAAAGGTTTTGAGCGTGAAATGGAAGCACAGCGTGAGCGGGCGCGTGCAGCACGCCAGGATGTGGACTCTATGCAGATCCAGGGCGGAGTGTTAGGCGATGTGAAGGCAGAAAGCACATTTGTCGGATACGATAAGCTTGAAGCAGAAGGAACCGTGGCAGCCATTATTAAGAACGGCGAGCTTGTCACTGAAGCGCATGAAGGGGAAGAGGTTCAGGTCATCTTGAGCGAAACGCCATTCTATGCGGAAAGCGGCGGACAGATTGCGGACAGGGGCACAATGGTAAACGAAGATGTTAAGCTCAATGTCCTTGATGTCCAAAAAGCGCCGAATGGCCAAAATCTTCATAGAGTCAGTGTTGCAGCTGGCACCTTGAAGCAGGATGATACAATCATTTCTGTTGTGGATCAGGTAAACAGAGGCGGCATAGTGAAAAACCATACAGCCACACATCTTCTGCATCAGGCTTTAAAGGATGTTTTAGGAACACATGTCAATCAGGCAGGATCTTTGGTTGAAAAGGACCGTCTGCGTTTCGATTTTTCTCATTTTGGCCAAATTAAGCCTGAGGAGTTAGATCAAATTGAGGAAATCGTGAACCAGAAGATCTGGCAAAGCCTTGATGTGGACATAAATTATAAAGACATCGAGGAAGCAAAAGCCATGGGCGCCATGGCACTGTTCGGCGAAAAGTACGGCAAGGTCGTGCGGGTAGTCCGCATCGGGGATTACAGTCTTGAGCTGTGCGGCGGATGCCATGTGCCAAATACAGCTGTAATCGGGCTGTTCAAGATTGTCTCAGAAAGCGGAATTGGTGCAGGCACACGCCGGATTGAGGCTGTTACTGGTGCATCTGCTTATAAGCAAATGGCCGACCAAATCTCCCTGCTTAAGGAAGCCAGTGCAAAATTGAAGGCGAACCCGAGAGATCTTTCTGTCCGCATTGACGGCATCCTTGGCGAAATGAAGGACCTTCAGCGGGAAAATGAAAGCCTGTCTTCAAAGCTAAGCAACATTGAAGCAGCTAATCTTGTATCCAGCGTGAAGGAAATCAACGGCGTACAGGTGCTTGTAGCTAACGTACAGGGAACAGATATGAATAATCTTCGTGCAATGGCTGATGATTTGAAGCAGAAGCTGAATTCTGTCATTATAGTACTAGGCTCTGCACAAGGAGAAAAAGTGAATCTTATTGCAGGAGTTACAAAGGATTATATCGAAAAAGGCTATCATGCCGGCAAATTGATCAAAGAAGTGGCTTCCCGCTGCGGCGGCGGAGGCGGAGGCCGCCCGGATATGGCTCAGGCAGGCGGAAAAGATCCCGAAAAATTGGATGCAGCGCTTAATTTTGTTGAGGAATGGGTAAAATCCATATCATAAGCATAGGAAGTGTTGTACAATTGAATCAGGAGTCCGAACCCGTTCTTGCTGTTGAACGCAAAAAGAGAGGTGCATTATATGAGTTCCTTTGATAAAACGATGAAATTCAATTTTCCCGAAGAACCGTTTGAACAAGATGTAAAAGAGGTCCTTTTCCAGGTGCATAATGCCCTTCAGGAAAAAGGCTATAATCCTATCAATCAGATTGTAGGGTATCTTTTGTCAGGTGACCCGGCCTATATTCCGCGCCACCAGGATGCCAGAAACATCATCCGCAAGCTGGAACGGGATGAAATCATCGAGGAATTGGTTAAATCGTATTTGAAGCACCATCGAGAGGGAAAATAATACATGCGCACTATGGGACTTGATTTAGGTTCAAAAACCATCGGCGTTGCGGTAAGCGACGCGATGGGCTGGACTGCACAGGGTATAGAAACCGTGAAAATTGATGCAGATCAAAGGAATTTCGGCATTAAGCGATTAGGGGAAATCATCAAAGAGCATGAGGTGTCCAAAATCGTTGTCGGCCTTCCTAAGAATATGAACGGAACAGAGGGCCCGCGGGCGGAAGCAAGCCAGGAGTTCAGCAAGCTCCTGGAGAAAAAGTTCAAGCTTCCTGTCTTCCTCTGGGACGAGCGCCTTACGACAATGGCTGCTGAACGGGTGCTGTTAGAAGCGGATGTCAGCAGAAGCAAGCGTAAGAAAGTAATTGATAAAATGGCGGCTGTCATGATTCTTCAGGGATTCCTTGACAGACAAGCCAATACATTATGAGGTGAATAATATGGAACATGGCGAAAATAATATTACAATTGTAGACGATAACGGAAACGAACAGCTTTGTGAGGTTCTTTTCACATTTGACTCTGATGAATTCAAAAAATCTTATGTACTATACTACCCGATCTCTGCTGACGATGATGAAGAAGAAATCGAGATCCACGCATCATCATTCGTTCCAAGCGAAGACAACAAAGACGGAGAGCTATCTCCAGTTGAAACGGACGAAGAATGGGACATGATCGAAGAAATGCTGAACACTTACCTTGAAGAAGAAGAAGGCGAGTAACAAAGCAGAAAAAGCAGGCTCACAAATGAGCCTGCTTTTTTCATGCGCTTGATTTGTATTATTTTTAGAAATTTGTACTATTTTTAGGGGTCTGACCCCGTATTTGTCCCGCATGTAAAACGTTTTCTTGACAAAGTGCGGGGTTGTTTGTCATTAATAGAGGAGTGAAATTTGCTGGATTTGCTGTTATTTTGTGATTTGTATGTATTTTTTGGCTGTTTTTAGTATAATAATCGAGCAGGCTTCCTGTCAGAAGGACTGCAGGTGCGTGAATGTTTGGACGTGCAGGGGGTAATGGGAATGGATGATAAAGAGAAAAATAAGATAACGAAGAAGCAGTACATACGGGATGGCTTGCTGGAGCGCCAGAGTGAGGCGCGTGTAGTGAGGAAGGTCATTTTGATTGTTGTTGCTGTGATTGTGCTTCTTGGAGCCGCTATCGGCATAGGAGGGTACTTTTACGTCAGTTCGGCGCTTAAGCCGGCAAATCCAGATGATAAGAGCGTCAAAGTAGTTGAAATCCCGATCAATTCTTCAATCGGAGGAATTTCAGAGATACTTGAAAGCAAAGGTATCATTAAAAACGCGCGTGTATTTAAGTATTACATCAAGTTCCGCAACGAAGCCGGATTCCAGGCAGGGAAGTATAAGCTGTCACCTTCCATGAATTTTAAGGAAATTGTCAGCAGCATCAAAACCGGGAAGGTCATGAAGCAGGCTGCGCTGAAAATTACGATTCCAGAAGGCAAGCAGCTGGTGCAGATTGCGGGAATCATTGCCGATAAAACAGGCCGGCAGCCGGATACAGTATTTAAAGAGATGAACAATAAAGCATTCGTACTGAAGATGAGGGAAAAATATCCGAATTTGCTGAAGGATGAAATCTACAATAAAAACGTGATGTATCCGTTAGAAGGATATCTGTATCCTTCCACATACGAATTTTACATAACAAAACCTTCACTGGATGAAATTGTTTCCCAAATGCTCAAAAAAACAGATGATTCACTTCGTCCTTACCAAAATGATATGAAGGCAAAGAAATTCACTCCGCACAGGCTTTTGACGATGTCTTCATTAATAGAGGAAGAAGCAACGGAGCAGGTGGACCGCAGCAAGATAGCTTCTGTTTTTTATAATCGCCTTAAAGCAGACATGCCGCTGCAGACCGATCCGACCGTGCTATATGCAAAAGGCCAGCACCAGAAAAAGGTGTTTTACAAAGACCTTAAAGTTCTGTCTCCTTATAACACCTATAAAAATAAAGGATTGCCTCCCGGGCCGATTTCAAATGCAGGAAAGATATCCATTGAGGCAGCTTTAAAGCCTGCTAAAACAGATTATCTGTATTTCCTTGCAACAGGAGACGGAAGGGTCCTCTATTCGAAAACTCTTGCTGAACATAATCGTTTAAAGGCAGAGCATATTACTGACAAAAATTAATCATTCGTCTTTTGGGGGAGAGATATTCACTTTCTCCCTCTTTTTGTGGTAAAATAGTCAAAGTGATTTTTTTCAGAATAATGTCCTGCTCGGCCGCTGCCGGGTTTTTTCTGCGATAGAAAGAAAGAGTGTTACATAAGCCAAGGAGGAATCAGCTTGAAGGAGAATCTGGAGGAATATCTTCATTCCCTGCTCCCGGCCAGAAACGGCGAATTTGCCGAAATGGAGGAGTACGCAAAAGAACATCAAGTACCGATCATGGAGCCGGAAGGCATGGAGGCCTTGCTGCAGATACTAAGGCTGCAAAACCCTGAAAGGATCCTTGAAGTAGGGGCTGCCATAGGATATTCAGCACTCAGGATGTCAGACGCCCTTCCTGGCACGAAAATCGTGACCATTGAAAGAGACGGAGAACGGGCCCAGCTTGCACGTGAAAATATCAAAAAAATGGGCAAGCAGGAAGATATCACGCTTATTGAAGGCGACGCGCTTGAGACCGGTGAAGAAGCAGGCCTCCATATGTATGACGCCATCTTCATTGATGCAGCTAAAGGGCAATATAAGCGTTTTTTTGAACTTTATGAAGCCTTTCTAAACCGTGATGGCATCATTATTACGGACAATGTTCTCTTTAAAGGCCTGGTTGCTCGGAATGAAGAAGAAATTGAACCAAAACGGATTCGCAATTTAGTCCGTAAAATAAAGGATTATAACATATGGCTTATGAATCATCCGGAATATCATACAGTGATTCTTCCTATTGGAGACGGAGTGGCCATCTCAAAGCGTAAATAAAGGTGAGTTTCGGCAGTGGAAAACGAAGGAAGAACAGTTTTTTTACTTGGATCCCCGGGAGTATAATCCATCCAAGTTTGGGAACCCTAGCAAAAAGACTCGTTTCGATTTCGCAAGTAGAATCCTTACCCAATAAGGATTCATACAGGATCCATGACCGTGTTGACGGGTGATGAAGTGGAATTGAACACTGTGCCCAGCATGCAGATCAGGTGCTTAAAAAAGGAACATGACAGAGATTCCTTTGGACAGACAAGCCTGGAGAGAATCGGAAGGAGAACGAACATGGGGAATAAACCTGTAGTAATCGGTGTAGCCGGGGGATCGGGTTCTGGTAAAACAAGTGTAACACGAGCAATTTTTGAAAGCTTTAAAGGGCATTCCATTTTGATGCTTGAACAGGATTATTATTATAAAGATCAAAGCGACCTTCCATATGAAGAGCGCCTTAAAACGAATTATGACCATCCGCTTGCGTTTGATAACGACTTATTGATCGAACATATCCATAAGCTTTTGAAGTATGAGCCGATTGAAAAGCCTGTATACGATTATTCCATCCATACACGGGCAGAAGAAATTATCACGGTAGACCCAAAAGAAGTGATCATCCTTGAGGGCATTCTCATTTTAGAGGATGAGCGTCTCCGCGATTTAATGGATATCAAGCTGTTTGTCGATACAGATGCCGACCTGCGCATTATCCGCAGAATGTCCCGTGATATTAAGGAACGCGGCAGATCAATGGATTCTGTCATTGACCAGTACGTGAACGTGGTGCGTCCGATGCACAACCAATTCATCGAGCCTACAAAGCGGTATGCTGATATCATCATTCCAGAAGGCGGCCATAACCATGTTGCCATTGACCTGATGGTGACTAAAATTCAAACCATCCTTGAACAAAAGTCATTTTTGTAATAACATGGCATAGATAAAGGTAAGAGATATTTTTTTATTTATTTTATTTTCTGTTAAATACTGGACAAATTCCGGAAAAGGAAATACTCTATCTTAAGAAACAGAATCATTAAGCTGTCTGCATGTTAAAAGATGCAGCTGATAAACTAAGGTATTTCCTTAGTCAATGCGCGCCCTTCAGTAAGGACGCGCACTTATGTATTCTCCGCTGTATGGACCTGATGCTTTACGCGTCCGGACGATTAATGGCTGCTCAGGCAGCTGACTACATAATATTTCGCATGCTGCTAAGGCGGGATGCGGAGGACTTGAAGGAGTGAAGGGTTTTGGCTATAGAAAAAGTATTTCCCATGACAAAAGAAGGAAAAGAGAAACTGGAGCAAGAGCTTGAAAACTTAAAGACGGTAAAAAGGAAAGAAGTTGTGGAAAGAATTAAAATCGCAAGAAGCTTTGGCGATCTTTCCGAGAACTCTGAGTACGATTCTGCAAAAGACGAGCAGGCTTTTGTTGAAGGCCGTATCACCACTTTAGAAAACATGATCCGCAATGCAAAGATCATTGAAGAGAGCGATACGAATTCAGATACAGTAACACTTGGCAAGACGGTCACATTTGTTGAGCTTCCAAATGGCGACGAAGAAACCTATTCAATCGTCGGAAGTGCAGAAGCGGATCCGTTTGAAGGCAAGATTTCAAACGACTCTCCAATCGCTGCAAGCCTTATGGGCAAAAAAGTAGGCGACACGGTTACAGTCTTGACTCCAGGCGGAGATATGACAGTGAAAATCGTTACAATTAAATAAGATGAAAAGCGGAGCGATGCCTGATTGCTCCGCTTTTTTTCTGCCTGAATACCATGAAGGCCCTTTCATGATTGTTGTTTATGCAAGGAAGACTCCTTGTTTTTGTAAAAATATGGTACTATGTTTTATGCGGGATAAAATATTAAGGGGGCAATTGCAATGACTGTAGAAATCATGGATAAAGAAGACTTCATTATTTTAAAATGGCAGCTGTCACATATTGAAATTCCGAAGAATGACATTCTTTCTATTAAGCAGGATGATACCTATGCCGGCGATCCATCTGCCACTGTAAGGCTAGGTTTTCCGTATGCCAGCACAGATCGCCTGCTCATTGAGACCCGGCATGACAAGTACCTTGTGTTCACTAACGAGAGCCCTAAATTCCTCAGGATCCTTCAAACAGAAGTGAAATGACAGTGCCCCTCTCCGGCAGCGGAGGGGTGTTTTTTGTTAGCCGCTTTGAAGGATTTCGCAGAATCCACAACGGTAATAGGCCTATCCCTGATATTCTCTTCTGGGTAAAAAGTTTTGTTATTGTCAGAATGTTGTGTGTTTCATTGTACCCCTGTGGGAATATGTGGTAGTAATGGAATATGAGCTTTTCATATTCTTGAAAGGGGACGCTATCTTGAAAAAAAGCATACATATGTGGATCCTCATTTTAATTTTACTTGCGTTAGGAGGCTGCGTGATGAATCAGAACAACGATGGAGCCGGAAAAAAAGCATTGCCAAAAGCAAAAGCTTTAAGCGATGCCTATACAAAAGAGTACTTGATGTCCCCTAAAGAAAAAGAAAAAGGATATTATCAGCTTCAGTCAAAAACCAATGGCTATACGATGCTTTTTCCAGCAGATGCCTCGATTTCAGAATCAAGTACTGAAATAAATGGCGACTTTTTTGAAACCTATGAATTCAGTGAATCCAGCGAAGAGTCAAATATCATGAATGAATATAAAATCACATTTGATAATAGAGCTGTTTCAAGAAATATTGAGGCTAATTTAGCCCAGCTTTCCAGTTATGCCGATTACGAGGGTGAATATAAAAAAATCAATGATGGTGAAAAAACCCTTTATTATGCTAAAAATACGTTCACATATAAAGGAAATGCAGACCACAGATTTTTTAGTTATATCAAATCGAATAAAAGTGATAAAGCCATTAGTTATGTGGCTTCAGATTCCTGTATGGATCAACAAAGGAAATGCACAGCAGGTTCCAGGCAAAGCGAGGAAAGATTTTTAAAATTGATGAAGTCAGTAGAATTTAAAGATTGAACTAAAGAGCTGCAGGTGACGAAAATGGGCAATGAAGAAGTGTTAAAGAATGATATCCTCCGGGCAAGAATCGCAAATTTGGAGTATGAAAAAGACGGGCCAATCACCATAGAACAAATCAGGAAAATTTATATTGAAGAATGCGGGAAAGAGCCTCCGGGGAAAATTGAAGTTTACCGTTCTGATGATATAAAGGAGATTAATCAGGATAAACGCAACGGGAAAGACTCGGGGTTTGATGGTACGGTTCTTCATTTTTATGATCCGGCAAAGGGTATCAACCAGACATACACCATTACAAGAGGAAGCGAGAATGCCGAAGACGGAGGAAATGGGGGTCCGAATGACTGGCTATACAATTTATTTGGGATTTTTGAAGGAAAGGCGCAAAATCAGTTAAAGGATGCGAGTATGTTTGATCAAATCGTAACGAGTGAGATTAATGATTCTGTTAAAAGAGATATGGAAAGGAGAAGGAAAAACGGAGAAGAGATTCAGGATATTCCGCTGCAAAAGTCCGGAATTGGGCACTCCCTCGGCGGAAACCTGATTCAAATGTTGCAGCTGAAGGATGGGGGGTTCCGTAATGTGTATGCCATCAATGACTGCCCGCCAAGCGCCTACCAGCTTGTATTGGCCGATAAAGGATTTCAATTTGCCCTGCAGCACGAATTTAATAGGAACGTCAAGGACGATAAGCAGCTTTACTCCATCCCGCCATCCGAGCTGAAAGCCTTCACAGAAGAGTATTATAGGGATAAAGGAAAGAATATTCACCATTTGACCGCAAATGAAGATATGCTTCATGCAGCCTCGATTATCAGGGGATTTATTGATCTTGGCGACAGGAAGTATGTGGACACAAATCCTGACTTTGATGGCATTTTGAATGTCGTGCAGCATCTTTCGGATAAAGACCTCCAGGCACTGCAGACTTTCCTGGGGCAGTTTGGCCCTGCATATGAGCAAGGAGGTACTGAAGCGCTGATCAGGGCTATGACAGGCTATGATTCCAGTTTCGCTGAGTGCGTGAATGATGTGAAAAGGGAGATTGGGAACTTTCTTAGAAATGGTCCGGATTGGGAGGGAAAGTATCTTGATGTGCATGCTCCCTATACCGGTTTCGTGAAATTTCCGCTTATTGCGGTGCCTGCGATGCCTGCCGAGCTTACCCGTGCCATCGGCAATCTTACAGCAAGGATTATCGAAATGGGATCGAAGGTTACGAATCTGGCAAAACAGCTGCCTCTTTTCGGGCATATTCTCTTAACCGCTATGCTGCCGCTAAAAGATAAGCTTGCCCCGCATTTTGAAAAGCTGAAGGAGCATGCGAAAAATCTGCTGGAGATTGCGGCTGATACAGGAAAGAGACTGGCAGTTGACATGTTTAACCCTAATCACAGCGTGGATGATGATTTGGCCGGGGTGATTTTTATCAATGGAGCCAAAGCAGTCTGGAATATTAAAAAAATGGGAGAAGCATGCGGAGACATGTTTAAGGAAGCTAAAACGTTTTTTTCCGGCTTTGGAGAAGCAGCTGATGCTCATAGCATCAGCCAGTTGACGAGCGTGCTTGCCTCCGGTGAAGGCAAACGCTATGAAGGAAATGACATGTTTTTATCCGCTGGAAGCGGAAGCAGAAAAATAGAAATCAATCTTTCCTCTGCTGTCCGGATTTATCAGCTGGGAACTGATTCCCTTCATGAACAGGAAGGCCATTTGAAAGAGCTTAAGAATATGTATAAAAAGGAATACCTCGAAGACTATGACATCCGCAAAAAGAAATTGCTTCAGAAATTCAGCGACATGGAAACCCATCCTCAGAGATACAGATACCTTCTTCACATGGAAAATGCCGAAATCACAAATATCACTGTCAATGAAGTTATGAAACCGTTAGATGCATCCTTCACAAATGCATTCGAGGATGCGTTTCACTATTATGAAACCGAGCAGGCTAAAAGCAGGGATTTAATCAATAAAATACGTTCATCCATCGAACAGCTTTTTAATAAAGATGAAAAAGTGTCCAGTATGTTTGATCTGCGGTAGAAAAAGGAGGCAGACATGGGAAGCTTGGCTAAAAGATATGATTTTGAACCATACGAAGATCTGACAGGTAAGGCCAGGGGATTTATCGATCTCTTTGGCAAGCTCGGAAGCCTGGCCCACGAAATGCAGCTTGCGGCCGAAAAGGAACTTGCAGGCAGTTCCGGGGAAATGGTGGACAGCATGAATGAAGAGCTGAAAAAAGAGCTGAGCCAGCTGCAGATCCACATCACTCAAAGTGTAAAAGTCATGCATGATAAAGCGGTCCTCTACAGCGGGCTTATGAATGACATGAAAACGCAGAATATCACTATTTATTATGAAGAGAGCGCCATGCCTCCGAACGGGAAACAGGGATCTGGAGAGAGCAGGCACAGCAATACACGATAAAATTATTAGAACTTTCGAAAAATGGTCTGTGCCCGGGATTAAAAAGTGATGCCTCGTCAACAATGGTGATGAGGTGTTTTTATATGATGAAAAAAAGAATAGCCTTTCTTGCATGTTTTATCATGCTGCTTTTGGTCCTGCTTGCCGCAAGGCTTGTACAAATCCAGCTTATCAGTACAGAGTCTTTTTCCGCACATCATGTGAATTTAATAGAAGCCAGTGTGAAGCAGAGAACCCAGACGGTTACGCTCGATGATGGAAGAGGGAAATTTTATGACGTGAAGGGTGTGCCTCTTGCACATGAAGAAGTTCCTACACTGGTGCTTTTTCCTTTTTTGAAAAAAATGGACTGGCCTGCGGATAAAGTGGCGGGTATTATCGGAAGAGATGAAGAGGCATTGAAGAATGCCGTTCAGATGGCAAAGGAGCCATTTGCTTTTGGAGGAAAAAAACCGATTATCTTAACAGATGAGCAGACAGCAGCGATCAATTCATTGAAAATACCAGGTGTATTTGCCGTGAAAGAAAAATTTAACCAAAACAGCATACCGGCTGCTCAATTGATTGGCTCCACTGTTATGTACGGGTCACTGAAGGTGCCGAGATATCCGGATCAAAAGCTGTCGGCTGAAACGAGGGTAGGCTACCGGGGGCTTCAGCGGACATTTGATGAATTCCTGCTTTCAGGCGGCGACTCAAAGCTTGTGTACCATGTGGATGCTAACGGGGGACCGATGTTCGGGGTAGATGTTAAATATGTCGAACCTGCCAACCCCTTATACCCTGTCAAAGTAATCACAACACTTGATAAAGGGCTTCAGGACAAGGCGGAAAAGCTGGTTGATGAGCATGGTATAAAAAAAGGAGGGATCGTCCTGATTGATATTGCATCAAGTGAAATCCGGGCGATTGTATCACGGCCAAGCATGGAAAAGAGAAATCCTGATGCCGAAGGCTCAGTGAACCTCATGTTCAGGCAGGCAGCGCCCGGTTCTGTTTTTAAAACAGTCGTTGCTGCCGCTGCGATTGATTATCAGGCTGCAAAAAACAAGACCTTTAACTGCAGCTTGACCATTGAAGGAAAAAAAGATAAAAAGCATGATTACGGACCATTGAACTTTGAAAATAGCTTTGCTCAAAGCTGTAATAGGGCATTTGCCGAGCTTGGCCAGGAAATTTCTGCAAAGAATCAGGACTTTTTGAAGCAATATGCCGAGAAGCTGAATGTGATCGGAGGCTCAGGGTGGAAAGGGAATGTCTACCATACCCCGATTGAACAGCTGGATCAGGAGGATAAAGGGAAGATCTGGCAAGATGAAAAGCTTAAAAAAGATCCAAGGATGGTGGCAAAAAGCTCGATAGGACAGCAGGATGTTCAGGCAACCCCTCTTGCCATTGCCAATATGATGGCGACTATAGCCCGTGGAGGGGAAAAGGAAATGGTGAAGGCCGTGAAAAAGGTCGAGTTCAATAACGGGACCTCCATCGTTTCATTTCCTGATATGAAAATTAGCGGAAAACCCATTTCGCCTTATACAGCTCTGAAGCTGCAGCAGCTGCTGCGCGGTGTTGTCACAAGCCCGAAAGGAACGGGAGCCCCTCTTGCTGATCTGCCATATGAGGTAGCTGGAAAGTCCGGCACTGCACAGACTGATATCAAGAGGAAGAGGCTGAATAAATGGTTTGCTGGATATTTTCCATATAAAAATCCGAAATATGCACTTGTCGCGGTAAGCCTGGATACGGATGAAAAAAGCGAAACAATGACTCCATTATTCGGCGATATTGTGAAAGAAGTCTATAAAGAAGACCAAAAACAAGTAAATGACGGGACTAAAGAATGAAACACGGAGAAAACAAGCTGGGATAGGATTCACTTCAAACTCTAAAGAGAACATGCTAAAATGGAGCTGTACGCAATAAGTTAGGGGGATATGTGAATTGAGTGATTTTAAGCCCATACAGAATAATTCAAGACTTAGCAAAGTGAAGCAAAAAAAGATGAATCGAATATACAACGTGCTGATTGTGGTTGTGTCCTTATTAATCATTGTTGTAGGAGCTACCATTTTCATTGGCAACAAAGATCAAAGCGCTGCACCTGAGAAAGCCCCGAGCGCCGCAAAAGATAAAAATAGCACAACAAAAAAGGAAAGCCCTGCAAAAGAAAACAAGGATGATTCCTCCGTTCAGGCTTCAGGGGAAGAAACAGATAGCGCTGCTGCTGATGACAGCACGGATGATTCCGGAGATACCAAGGATACCGCAGATGAAAACCAGAAAGCCGATTTAAAAGAAGTGCAGGATAAGAGCGATTCGAATGTTGACAAAGCCTATGAAAGCAAAGACTGGAAAACAGTAGGCACTACCCAGACCGGGCAGCATACTACTTCCTTTGACAAAGGCTCTGCAGACTGGAAAGAGATGACGAAGGCTCTTGCCTACGGTGCTGGAATTGATGAAAGCAATATGACAACATGGTGGCTTCAAAACGGAGGCTCTCCGAATACGGCAGTCGGAACGGTTTCAGCCAAAAATGATCCGCAAACTTACCGTGTTTATCTTCAGTGGGAAGATGGCTCGGGCTGGAAACCGGTTAAGATTGAAAAGCTGAAAAGCAACGATAAAAAATGATTTCCCAAAAAGGCCCGGGCATTGACCCGGGTTTTTTTTTATTTCCTGCCTGGTATATTTGATCAGGCTTTCGCTTTAAAATGTACGACAGCGCTGTAAAATCTTCTGCCTTCTTCCGTTACATGCATTTGATGGGAAACAGCATGTACACCAAGCAAAATGGCCTTGTTCACTTCTATTTGTGCTTCTACCTTTTTCTCCAGATCTTTCAGGCTTTCTGCTTCAAAAAATTCTACTTTATCCTGAATGAAGTCCAGCTGAAAATTCATATCTATCCCTCCGTAATCTGTTCATCACAAATGCTATGCGCGTAGCATAGGATACTTCACAGATAAGTGTATCATGTTTTTGGGTAATCGCTCCCTCTATATTTATCAAAAATACAGTTACAGAAAAATGCGAATTACTTGATGGAATCTTTGTCATGTGGTAAATTTAGAACAGTTTCGCGCTAAAACATACTATACTCATAGGAATTATTTACTTTATAATAAAAAAGGTGATAATAATGGGAAGAGAATTTCTGGATTTATTTGAAGAATGGTCGAAATCGTATGATGATACAGTGGTGGGAAAAGATATAGAATATCAGGAAGTATTTAAAAATTACGAACTGATCCTAGAAAGCGTGGCCAAGCGGGCTCATGGCCATGTTATTGAGTTTGGGGCCGGAACAGGAAATCTTACTGAAAAGCTGCTGCAGGCAGGCCTGAGTGTTACCTGTGTGGAGCCATCACCTGCTATGAGGGAAAAAGCGATTGAGAAGCTTCCTGCTGGAACAGACATCCAGGATGGAGATTTCATTGACTTTATCTGTCCTGAAAAGGTGGATACCATCGTCAGCACATATGCATTTCATCATCTGACAGATGACGAAAAGGAAAAAGCTTTGGCCGACTATGGAAAATTACTGAAAAGTGGTGGTAAAATAGTGTTTGCAGATACTATGTATCAATCCAAAGAAGCTTACAGCCAAGCTATACGCGAAGCACAGGAAGCAGGATTTCATAATTTGGCAAATGATTTGCAGACAGAGTACTATACAACCATTCCGTTTTTTGAATCTGTATTAGAAGCAAACGGCTTTGAAGTAAGCTTTGACCGATGCAACCAATTTGTCTGGATTATGGAAGCGGAAAAATTATAGGAAGAGGTTTAATAATGAAAGCAGCCATAATCGGAGCAATGGAAGAAGAAGTAACTATTTTACGTGATAAGCTGGAAAATCTTGAACAGGTAACAATCGCAGGCAGCGAATTCAATACAGGAATGCTGGACGGTATAGAAGTAATTCTATTAAAATCAGGAATCGGTAAGGTAAACGCGGCGATGTCAACGGCGATCCTGCTTGAAAAGTTCAAGCCTGACGCAGTGATCAATACAGGTTCTGCAGGCGGATATCTTCCTTCATTAAATGTAGGCGATGTAGTTATCTCAACAGAAGTGCGCCATCACGATGTGGATGTAACCATCTTTGGATATGAGTATGGGCAAGTCCCTCAAATGCCGGCAGCATTTACTTCTGATCCGGCTCTACTGAAGATTGCTGAAGAAGCTGCAAAGGAAATAAGTGATATCCAGGTGGCAAAAGGCCTGATTGTTACAGGTGATTCTTTTATGCATGATCCTGAGCGTGTTGAATTTGTCCGCAGCCAGTTCACTGACCTTGCAGCAGTGGAAATGGAGGCAGCGGCCATTGCCCAGGTGGCGTACCAGTTTGGAGTACCTTGTGTGATTATCCGGTCACTTTCTGATATTGCAGGAAAGGAATCAAATATTTCCTTTGAGCAGTTTTTAGAAACGGCTGCGCTTAATTCCACGGAGCTTATTTTACACATGATAAAGCGGATGAAGTAATAAGCAGGGGGCAAAAAAAGCTTCAAACGCGCCCCTGTTATATAAAGACAGCGGCTTGGATACGGATCAGCCGTGAAAGGTGCGTTGAGAAATGAAGGTTTATGGAAGCGTTCATGAATTGATTGGCCAAACGCCAATGGTTGAAATCACTCAATTTCCTCTTCCAGAGGGTGTCCGGATATTTGCTAAGCTTGAGTATTTCAATCCTGGGGGAAGTGTGAAGGATCGCCTTGGAATAGAGCTGCTTGAGGCAGCCTTTAAAAGCGGGGAACTGAAAGAAGGCGGCACTGTCATTGAACCGACTGCCGGCAATACAGGAATCGGACTTGCACTTGCTGCCATCAATAAAGGGATTGATGTTATTTTTTGCGTGCCGGAAAAGTTCAGTGCAGAAAAGCAGGAACTAATGAGGGCACTTGGAGCTAAAGTCATCAATACTCCGACAAAGGACGGGATGAAGGGAGCTATTGAAAAGGCCCAGCAGCTTCTTAAGGAAATCCCGGGCTCCTATTGTCCGCAGCAGTTTGCAAACCCATCAAATCCTGACACCTATTATAAAACACTGGGACCTGAAATCTATGACCAGCTTGACGGTAAGATTGGTGTTTTCGTGGCTGGAGCAGGGACAGGCGGAACATTTATGGGTACAGCTAGATATCTGAAGGAACAAAATCCTGAAGTGAAAACCGTCATTGTCGAACCAGAAGGCTCCATTTTAAATGGAGGGAAAGCTGGACCTCATAAGACAGAGGGAACGGGCATGGAATTCCTTCCTTCTTATATGGATGAATCATACTTTGACGGCATCCATACCGTATCCGATGAACATGCATTTTTCCTTGTCAGTGAATTGGCGCGCAAGGAAGGGCTGCTTGCTGGAAGTTCTTCAGGTTCTGCATTATATGCAGCCTTAGAGGAAGCAAAAACAGCCAAACCAGGGACAAATATTGCAGTAATTTTCCCGGATTCGAGCGAACGATATTTAAGCAAGAAAATTTATCAAGGGGGCATTTAACAATGAAAAAGAAAACACAGCTGATACATGGCGGGATTTTTGGCGATGAAAAAACAGGTGCAGTGTCTGTACCGATTTACCAGGTAAGCACCTATAAACAGGATGGTCCGGGAAATCACCGGGGCTATGAGTACTCAAGAACCGGAAATCCGACACGCCACGCATTGGAGGAACTCATTAAGGACCTCGAAGGCGGAAAGCGCGGGTTTGCATTTGGCTCCGGGATGGCTGCCATGACGGCTGTCATGATGCTGTTCAGCCAGGGAGACCACATTTTGCTGACTGATGATGTATATGGAGGCTCTTACCGTGTAATCACAAAAGTGCTGAACCGTTTCGGCCTTGAAGCTACATTCATCAATACAAGCGACTTATCAGGCATTGAAAAGGAAATCAAAGAAAACACAAAAGCTTTGTTCTTGGAAACGCCGACAAATCCAACTTTAAAAATCACCGATATTGAAGAAACAGCGAAGATCGCCAAAAAACACGGTTTGCTGACGATTGTTGATAATACCTTCTCTACGCCTTATTGGCAGAATCCGCTGACGCTTGGTGCAGATATTGTGCTGCACAGCGCTACGAAGTACATTGGCGGCCATAGCGATGTTGTAGCAGGGCTTGCCATTGTAAATGACGAAAAGCTCGGGGAAGATCTTCATTTCGTGCAAAACTCTACAGGGGGTATTCTTGGGCCGCAGGATTCCTGGCTGCTGATGCGCGGCATCAAAACACTTGGTGTGCGCATGGAAGAGCATGAAAAGAACACCCGGGAAATCGTGGACTTTCTGCTTCAGCATGAAACGGTGAAAAAAGTGTATTACCCTGGCATTGAAAGCCATCCAAACCATGATATTGCCAAAAAGCAATCCCGCGGTTTTGGCGGAATGGTTTCCTTTGATGTCGGAAGCGCGGAAAAAGCAGCAGAAGTGTTAAGCAAGGTTAAATACTTCACCATTGCTGAAAGCCTTGGGGCAGTAGAAAGCCTAATTTCAATTCCGGCTCTTATGACACATGCTTCCATCCCGCAGGAGCGCCGTTCAGAGCTTGGCATCACTGATGGCTTGATCCGGATTTCTGTCGGCCTTGAAGATGCCGAAGACCTGATCGAAGATTTAAAGACTGCACTTGAAGCTTAAAAGGCAAAACAAAACAGGATTCTTCCCTTTGGAGGAGTCCTGTTTTGTTTATGCCGCTTCGTGCAGGCAGCACCCCTATAAGCATGTCAGAGGACAGGCTTTGTTCCTCTTGGCCATGTCATAGTCGAGACCAGCAGGAGTCTGCAGCGTACAGTTCAATCCCGCCGAGGGCTTTGGCCAGTGCCGCGCCTACTGCGCCTGTACCGCAGCAAATGTCTGCAACAATTGCCCACTGCATGCCGCAGCGGGCCGCCTGTTTAACTAAAAATTCTGTACGCCGGCGGGGAACAAAGACTCCATGCTCCACTGCTATCCTCCGCAGAAATCAGCCCAGCAAAAGAACATATTCAAGCGGTACCCCAGTTGCCCTCCTATCTGCCATGGCAGTAAGAGATTCCATTGACTGTGCCTCTGAGACAAGCGGTCTTGCTTCGTCCTCGGCAAAAACACAGCCAGCATGGCGAAGTTTTGCTGCGATTGCCTTTTCTGTTTTTTTATCAATATAAATAATAATCTCACCGCTTTTCATAGCTTCTATTGCGTATGATTGGTAATTCGCTAGGACAGCAAAAAATCCTGTAGTATAATCGGCGTTTAAGTTAAATTCTGCTTTTGCACCATGATCGTCTGCGTCTTAAGGAAAGTCTATGAAACTATAAAATATTTTTGTGAAAATGGTTGAAAATTATGAAAATATGTTTTAAAGTGTAATTGTAAACGATTTCAGAAATCGTTTACAAGAGCGCTGCAAATTTTTTATAAGGAGGGAAAAGGAGGCGTTTTTTTGACAACGATTGCGGATGTAGCCAGTCTGGCGGGGCTTTCCAATGCGACTGTATCGCGTGTGATTAATAATCATCCCAATGTGACTGAAGAAAAAAAACAAAAAGTCAGGGAAGCGATGGAGGCACTTAATTATTTTCCTAATTCATCAGCCCAGCGGCTGCGGAACCAAAAAACAGATACTATTGCTATCTTAATTCCAATCTTGACTAATCCTTTTTTTGCATATCTTCTTGAGGCAATAGATACTGTTGCAACACAGAACAATCTGCAGCTCCTTGTTTGCCAGACGAGGTACGACAAAAAGAAAGAACTCAAATTTCTGCAATTGCTCAAAACGAAACAGGTGGATGGCCTGATTTTGACATCCATTGAAAATGACTGGGAAATAATTGAGGAGTATACCTCATGCGGCCCCATGGTCTTATGCAATGAATATGACCGGCGCGCGAACATTCCGACTGTCCGGCTGAACCAGCTCGAGGCAGGATACTTAGGCACAAAGCATTTACTGAAAATGGGACATAAGAAAGTAGCCATCACAAGCGGCGGGAAAAGCAGCCTGGCAAGGGACAGGGACCGCGGAATCCAAAAGGCGCTGAATGAATACGGAATCAATGTACGCCAGGAATGGCGTGTCTCAAACGTCTTTAACATGGAAGACGGGTGCAGGGTATTCCACTATCTGCAGAATCTTCCAGACAAGCCGACAGCTGTATTCACAGGAAGTGACCAGGTTGCTGCGGGCATGCTTGTCGAAGCAAAAAAAAGCGGAATCTCGATCCCGCAGGATTTTGCCGTGATGGGCTTTGATGACCAGCCGATATCGAGGGCGATGGATCCGGAGCTTACCACTATAAAACAGCCGGTCGGGGAAATGGGCCGGATCGCCATGGAGAAAATCATTGATGCTATCAATGGGAAAAATGATTCCGCGATGAAGCATACATTATTGCCATTTGAATTGGTTGTGCGAGGCTCTACAAAATGAAACCGACTATAAAATTATTGGGGGACCATACATGAAAAAGTCCATGAAAATGAAATGGCTCACGGTTTTTGCTACACTCTCACTTGCACTGACAGCTTGCAGTTCAAGCGATACGAGCTCAACAGACAAGGGCGGAGAGAAGGATTCCAGCAAGGGTAAAGATGAAAAAGTAACATTGACATATGCCCGCGGCAAGGACGTGACACAGGGCACAACCAAAATGGTGGAGGCGTTTGAAAAATCCCATCCAAACATCAAAATCAACTTCAAACAGATGCCTGCTGACACTGGACAGCAGCATGACCAATATATTACGGCATTCAACGCCAAGTCATCTGAAATTGACGTCATCGATATGGACGTAATTTGGCCGGCAGAATTCGCGCAGGCAGACTATGTGCTTCCGCTTGACCGCTTTATCCAGGCTGACCATATTGACCTGAACCAATACAACCAGGGTGCACTTGCTGCATCCCAGTTCAACGGGAAACAATGGGCGCTTCCAAAATTCATTGATGCGGGACTTCTTTTCTACCGCAAAGATCTTGTAAAAGACAGCGATGTCCCTAAAACATGGGATGACCTGCTTAAACAGGCAAAGGCATTGAAAGGAAAAGGCGGCACTAAGTTTGGATATATCATGCAGGCGAAGCAATATGAAGGCCTTGTATGTAACGCTGTTGAATTCGTTTCTGCTTACGGCGGCCAATTCATCAACGAGAAAAACGAAGTAACTGTAAACAGCCCGCAGACCATCAAAGGCTTAAAGAAAATGGTTGAAGTGGCAAAATCATCAGTAGTGCCAGGCAACGTAACAACATTCACTGAAATTGAAAGCGACCAGGCGTTCATTGAAGGCCAGACTCCATTCCTTCGCAACTGGCCGTATGAATATGCAAGTGCCAATGATAAAGAAAAATCAAAAATTGCCGGCAAAGTCGGAATCGCTCCGCTTCCTTCCGGTGACAAAGGATCAGGCGCTGCACTTGGCGGCTGGATGGCTGGAATCAACAAAAACTCCAAGCATCCAAAAGAAGCATGGGAATTCCTGAAATTCATGGCTGGACCTGAAGGGCAAAAAATCGATGCCATTTATGGCGGGCACGCACCGACAATTCTTAGCCTTTACAATGACCAGGACGTTATCAAAGCAAACCCTACTTTTGCGGATAAAGGCTTCCAGGATGGCTTAAAGGCTGCGGTTTCACGCCCGGTTGCTCCTAACTATCCAGAAATCTCAGAAATCATTCAAATCCACGTTTCCAAAGCGATTGCAGGACAGGAAACAGTTGAACAGGCTGTACAAAATATGGAAAAAGAAATGAAGGCAAAACTTAAATCCTAAGTTTCGTTCACAAAAAGCAAGAAGAAGATGACTCTGTGAAGGAATCTGTGATATATACAAGCAGAGAATTCCATGGGTCATCTTCGATTTTTTCATAGTATAGGAGAATGATATATGAAAAATGGCTCAGCTGGAGTAGAGAATGAACCAAGAAGAGGTGTCCCTGCACCCCCGGTTAAAAAAAATAAGAAGCCTAAAAAGCAACTATCCGAAAAAAAGATCGGCTATCTGCTTGTAGCTCCGTCCCTGCTTTTGATCTTCGTGATTGCCATCTGGCCTGTCTTGCAATCCTTTTACTTCAGCTTGTTTGACCTGAAGCTGAATGATCCGACAAGGTCCGAGGTCCATCTAAGCCATAATATCGATCTCGACCGTTACCTGAACAACTATCCATTCCTCGTTGGAGCAATTGATAGCGAAATAAAGACAAGCACTGAAAAGAATCAGCTTCAAAAGGTGAAAACAGAGCTTGAAGATATGGATAAAAAACTGCAAAATGATTCAGCACTTAAAGAGCAATATCAGGCTGTAAACGATAAGCTCATGAATTTCGAACAAGTAGGAAACAAAGAAAGCATTGCAAAGATTGATAACAGCCTTGCTGAGGATTTTCGTAAAACGGGGGAATCCATTAACAAGGAACTGAAATCGATTTCAAAAGAAACGAAGCTAACTCAGGAAAAGAAAATACTCGGGCTTGCCGCAGGCTATAAAGAAGTGGTACAGCAGCCGAACTTCGTGGGTTTTCAGCATTATAAAGATGATTTAACGAACAGCAGAATGTGGAAGGCCATGGGCAATACGCTGACATTTACCGTAGTCTCGGTGGTGCTGGAATTTGTGATCGGGCTTGCTATTGCTCTATTAATTAATAAAGCATTTGTCGGCAGGGGGCTTATCAGGGCAAGCATTCTGATTCCCTGGGCAATTCCGACAGCCGTTTCAGCCATGATGTGGAAGTTCCTGTATGACGGGCAAAACGGTATCATTGCCAAATTGTTTTCATCCATCGGCCTTGTCGATAAAATGGAAAACCTGCTTGTGACCGATACCGGCGCAATGTTCTCGGTCATCTTTGCAGACGTCTGGAAGACAACACCTTATATGTCACTGCTGCTGCTTGCAGGGCTTCAGACCATACCGTCCTCCCTGTACGAAGCTGCCGCGATCGATGGAGCAGGAAAATGGCGCCAATTTGTGTCCATTACCCTCCCGCTGCTGAAATCCAGCATTCTTGTTGCCCTTTTATTCAGGACGCTTGATGCATTCCGGGTATTTGACCTTGTTTACGTATTAACGGGAGGCGGTCCTGCCAACTCGACAGAAACCATCTCGATTCTTGCATATAAGGTCATGTTCTCCCAGACTAACTTCGGCAACGGCTCGGCCTTATCCGTAATTGTCTTTATCTGTGTAGCGGTCATTTCAATGATTTACATTAAATTTTTGGGAAAAGATCTCTTAGGTGAGGGATCAGGCAGATAAAGAGCCGTGAAAGGAGTGTGCACCATGCAGAAAAAAGCAAGCCCGTTATTTTATGTATTTCTGGTTGTGTTTGTATTCCTCGTGATGTTTCCGTTTTTGTGGATGCTGATCAGTTCAATCAAACCGGCTTCCGAGCTGTTTGGGGATCGGGCCTTTACTCCATATTCGGAGCACCCGACCTTTAAAAACTTTGTTTCTGTATTCGTAAATTATCCATTTTTGCGATATCTATGGAATAGTACGGTTGTTGCCACCATTACAACGGTTTATACCGTTTTGGTCGCATCCTTTGCGGCATATGCGATTGCAAGGCTTCAGTTCAAGGGGAAAACATTCATCCTGGGGCTGGTTTTGTCAGTGACGATGTTTCCTCAAATCGCAACTATTTCACCAATTTATATTATCTTGAAAAATCTGGGTTTAACGAATTCCTATCTGGGGTTAATTATCCCTTATACAACCTTTACGCTGCCATTATCCATCTGGCTGCTTGTGACCTTCTTCCGCAAGATTCCTTTTGATCTGGAAGAAGCTGCGAAAATTGATGGAGCCACTTTGATGCAGACATACTGGAAGGTTATTTTGCCGCTTGCGGTACCCGGGATTTTCACTACTGCTATCCTGGTATTCATCGCAGCATGGAATGAATTCCTGTTCGCTTTGACCATCAATACGGATGAAAAATTTAAAACCGTTCCAACAGGCATCGCGATGTTCCAGGGGCAATTCACAATTCCGTGGGGCGAAATCTCAGCAGCGACAGTCGTTGTGACCATACCTCTTGTCATTATGGTTCTTATCTTCCAGCGCCGTATTGTTTCAGGACTCACATCAGGATCTGTAAAAGAATAAAAAAGGAGATTGACTAATATGCTGAATGTAACCGTTTGGAATGAAAATCGCCATGAACAGAAAAATCCCAAGGTAAGGGAAGTTTATCCCGAAGGAATCCACGGCCAGCTGGCAAGCTTCTTAAGTGAAGAACCCTTCAATGTCCGGACTTCCACCCTTGACGACCCGGAACATGGCCTGACTGAAGATGTTTTGGCAGATACCGATGTCCTGCTTTGGTGGGGGCATATCGCACACGATGAGGTCAGCGATGAGATCGTCGAGCGCGTCACAGAGAGAGTGCTGGACGGAATGGGATTAATCGTGCTTCACTCCGGCCATTTTTCTAAAGTATTCAAAAAGCTGATGGGGACCTCATGTGACTTGAAGTGGAGAGAAGCGGATGAAAAAGAAAGGCTATGGGTGGTGGACCCTGGACACCCGATTGCAGAAGGAATTGGAGAAAGCATTGAGCTTGAAAAAGAAGAAATGTACGGCGAGCATTTTGATATCCCTGTTCCGGACGAGCTTGTTTTTGTCAGCTGGTTTGAAGGCGGAGAAGTATTCAGGAGCGGCTGCACGTATAATCGGGGAAATGGAAGAATCTTTTATTTCCGCCCCGGCCATGAAACATATCCAACTTATCATAACAAGGATATCCAGAAGGTTATCGTTAATGCCGTGAACTGGGCAAAGCCTGTACTGCGCAAGCGTCCTGTTTATGGAAATGCAAAGCCGTTAGAAGCGATCGGCACACGCAAATAAGACAATAAATATTAGAGATAAGAGGAGATGCAGGGATGAGGAAGTTGAGAATTGGCGTAATAGGCTGCGGAAGTATAGCCACACACAGGCATTTGCGGGAGTATGCGGCGAATCCGGAGGCTGAAATTGCAGCAGTGTGCGATATTGTGAAAGAACGTGCAGAAGAAAAAGCATCTCTATATCAGGCAAAGCCTTATACAATCTATGAGGAGCTCCTTGCCGATGATTCGATTGATGCAGTTTCTGTATGTACGCCGAATTATCTCCATGCACCAATCACGATTGCTGCACTGAGGGCAGGAAAGCATGTGCTGTGCGAAAAGCCAATGGCAACCTCCAAGGAAGATGCAGAAGCGATGATTAAAGCAGCTGAGGAAAGCGGCAAAAAATTAATGATTGCTCATAATCAGCGTTTTGTACCTTCACATGTGAAAGCCAGACAGCTGATTGAAAGCGGAAAAATCGGAAAGCTGTACAGCTTCAGAACGGCGTTTGGCCATGGAGGCCCTGAAGGCTGGAGTGCTGACGGCACGAATAGCTGGTTCTTTAAGAAAAGCCAGGCATTCATCGGTGCCATGGGCGACCTCGGTGTACATAAAACCGATCTGCTCCGCTATCTGCTGAATGAAGAAATTACGGAGGTTGGAAGCTTTGTAGAAGGCTCTGCCAAAGAAAACAGCGATGTGGATGATAATGCTGTATGTATTTTAAAAACTGAAAGCGGAATTATCGGTACACTGGCTGCAAGCTGGTCTTACACAGCGAAGGAGGATAATTCGACAATCCTTTACGGCGAGCATGCCATTGTGAGAATTGAAGATCATCCGGAATATTCATTAATTGTTCAATATAAATCAGGGGAAACAGTAAACTATGAGCTTGGACAAATACAATCCAACGATGAAGGCGGCCAAAACAGCTCTGAAGTCATTGACAAATTCATTGAGAGCATTCTTTCTGGCAAAGAGCCAGCTGTAAGCGGATCAGAAGGCATGAAGTCGCTGATGGTAGTCCTCGCCGCTTTGAAATCGAACGAAACAAAGAGCATTGTTCGAGTCGGATAGGTTCTTGATCAGGAGGTTTTGTTATGACAATTCTAAAAGTGGGCATTATCGGGGTTGGAGGGATTGCCCAAAACCGGCATATCCCTACGTTTCTGAAATTAGCGGACAAGGTTTCTATTTGCGCCCTGTATGACACGGATTTTGAAAAAGCGAGGCAAGTGGCGGCAGAACACGATATTCCGCAAGTTGCCCAGACTCTTGCAGAGTTGTTTGAATTCGCGGATGCTGTTGTCATTTGCACGCCAAACAAATTCCATTCAGAGCTGGCAATCGAAGCCTTGAATGCTGGATGCCACGTATTGTGCGAAAAACCGATGGCATTGTCTGCAGAAGAAGGCAAAGAAATGATTGCCGCTTCTGTCAGGGCAGGCAAGATTTTGTCCATTGCCTATCATTACCGGTTCATGAAGGAAGCAATTGCCGCCAAAAAGGTCATTCATGAAGGCGAAATCGGCACTCCGCTTGTAATCCGGGTACAGGCGCTCCGCAGGCGCAAGGTTCCCGGGTGGGGTGTATTCATCAACAAGGAGCTCCAGGGAGGCGGAAGCCTGATGGATTATGGCTGCCATCTGCTTGATTTGGCACTTTGGCTGATCGGAAATCCCAAGCCGGCCGAAATTAGCGGAACAACCTATGACGTATTGAGCAGAATTCCCGGACAGGTTAATCAATGGGGCTCTTTCGACCATCAAACCTTTGGGGTGGATGACCATGTATCAGGGTATATCCGTTTTCAAAATGGAGCATCCCTGCTGCTTGAAACCTCCTGGAGCAGCAATATTAAAGAAGATGTCATCGAAAACGTTAGCATCTCTGGTGATAAGGGCGGGCTTGAGGTTTTCCCGTTCAGCCTCAATTACGCAAAGCATGGCATGCTGTTCAACAGCAATGCCGAATGGCTGCCTGGTGCGGATGATCCGAGCCTCCCTCAGGCGGAAAATTTTGTGCTTTCCTGCCTTGGTATGGCAGAGCAGGTTGTTAAAGCAGAGGAAGCCCTTCAGGTAACTCAGATTATTGAAGCGATATATGAAAGCAGCAGCAAAGGCTGCAGTGTGAGGATATAAATTAGGAAGGGCGGATAAGAATGAAATTAGGAGTATTTACTGTATTGTTTGCAGATAAATCTTTTGAAGAAATGCTGGATACTGTCAAGGAAGCCGGTCTTCATGCGGTAGAAATCGGGACAGGCAATTATCCGGGCAATGCCCACTGCCCGCTGGATGAGCTTCTGGAAAGCAAAGAAAAGCGGGAGGATTACCTGAAGCAAGTGACTTCAAGGGGCCTGATCATCAGCGCTTTCAGCTGCCATGGCAATCCGCTGTCTCCGGATAAGGAATTTGCTGCAGTTTCTCATGATACATTTGTTAAAACCGTAGAGCTTGCATCACTCCTGAATGTACCAGTCGTAAACTGCTTTTCAGGTGTAGCTGGGGATCAGGAAGATGCCAAGCATCCAAACTGGCCTGTTGCTCCATGGCCGAATGAATATGGTGATGTGCTGACATGGCAATGGGAAGAAAAACTCATTCCTTACTGGAAGCAGTGGGGGAAATTTGCAGAAGAAAAAAATGTGAAGATCGGCCTTGAACTTCACGGAGGATTTTTGGTCCATACCCCTTATACTCTTTTGAAGCTTAGGGAGAAAACATGCAAGGCAATTGGCGCCAACCTGGATCCGAGCCATCTTTGGTGGCAGGGAATCGATCCGGTTGCAGCAATTAAGATCCTTGGCAAAGAAGACGCCATTCACCATTTTCACGCAAAGGATACATACATCGACCAGGAAAATGTAAACATGTACGGACTTACAGACATGCAGCCATATGACAGTGTAAGAACCCGGGCATGGTCCTTCCGTTCTGTAGGCTGCGGACATGGCTTGCAGGAATGGTCTGACATGATGAGCGCGCTTCGCACATTTGGATATGATTACGCAGTATCCATCGAACACGAAGACCCGCTGATGTCAATTAACGAAGGCTTCATGCGTGCAGTGAAAAACCTGCAATCCGTATTAATCAATGAAAACCCATCCTCCATGTGGTGGCTATAATAACAATCCGGGGACTCCAAACTGAGTCCCCTTTTTCTTTGGCTTTTTTCGTAACCCTTCTTGCTATGAAACAAGGTGGCTGTTTTCCGCTCCAGGATGCTCGCTTTCCGTGGGGCGGGCGGTGAGCCTCACAAGCAAGCTTGCGGGGTCTCACCTTCCCGCTAATCCCGCACTGTCGCACCTTACGCTCCAATCAACCCGGTTTAACAACAGGTTCGCTTCACAGAACAATTAAAAAACAACAATATTAAGAAAAGAGCCTTGTCTTTTAGAGGTCATAGAGTAAAGATGTTTTGACCTCAGAAGGCAAAGGGCGCCTTCTATTCTAATGCGTCTTATGCTTTTTACATAATTTACAATCGGGATTGCTGTTCTTTGTATGGTAAAATGGGACTAGTGATAGATTGTGAGAATTTTGGAGGTGTCTGTATGAATACGAAGGAACAAACGAAGGTGCTTATGGCAAAAATGCATGATTTTAAACGCTTTGCGATGATCCTGCTTTGTGTTGGTTCGTTCTTTTATATAGGAACCATCCTTCCAGATCAAAATATGACCATGGCTAATACGTATGCTTACATGATAACCAGCACAGCAAGCCTGCTAGTGTCTGTTTTCTTTTTCATGAAAGCTAAAACATATAAACGGCATTTAGATGAAATCGGATGATATATATTCTAAATTGAATCCTGCACCATATACTGAACAAGTAATGTTTAGTGTGGTGCAGGATTTTTTGTGCAATAAATTTCTGAAATTTAGGCAAAAAACAGGTTTACAAAACTGTATATTTTGGATATACTTACCAATGTAAGATAAAACTGCTAAAGGAGGTCGAAGAAAATGACTTATATCATTGCTAAATTCAGAGCTGCAAGTTTTTCCTGTGCAACAACACAATTTAAAAATGAATTCGACCTGTACGGAGCAGATTTTCTTTAAGGCAATACTTTGCTTTTAATGAATGATGCAGATAATCCCGGCCGCAGGAGGATTCGTTATCCTGCGGCCTTTTTATGCCCAAAACAGCCGCAGGAGGCCTATTCTTTCTGCGGCCTTTTTCTGTCCAAAAATCGGAGGTGAAACCATGACACTGAATATCCTGTTTTTTACGGTTACCATTCAAAAACACAAAATAACGGCACAGCAATGTATCCAGGCAGATCAATCTATGAAGATCCGCAAGGAACATATCGATCGTGCCCTCATGCATCGAAGAATGTAAAAGTCGGCTAAAAGTACAATGAATGCTGTTAAGAAGCAAAAGAGGTGACAAAGAATGAAATTAAATATTATTTTTCTCACAATTACAATTAAAAAAAGCAATTTAACCAAGGAAGAATCTATACACCAGGAAAATATACGCAGCCTGAGGGACCACTACAGAAACCGCGGGCTAATGCATGGAAACATCAATTAATTTTAAGGAAGGGGAGAATATGATGCTGATAAATGATAGGGAAAAAAGGTTTTGGCCGGGGAATGGAAAAGGGAATGACTGCCTGTAAGGGGGTGAAAACATATGATAGTGAATATGCTGTTTTTTACGATTATCATCAAGCGAAAGAACATAACGGCTGAAGAATATAAACATCGTGAAGAAATGAAAAAATTGCGTGAAGAATATATCGTCCGCGGTTTAATGCACAGAAATTAACAGCGATGAACAAATAAATGCAGAGAGGATGAAGTATTATGAATAGAAGTGGAGCAGCAGGAATGGAAACCAAAGGGTGCATCTGGCATCAGAAGGATACCGGCTAACGTATTGTTTTTCGGAGAAGAAAAGGGAATTTCACAATCTTGACATCATTTGTATGAAAAATGTACAAATTTCGGAGAGATGTAAGCATAGAATGCATGTTACCTTTTATGAAGGATCAAATAAAGGAGTGCACAGTTATGTTTACAATTGTGATATCCCTGGTTGTTGCCACTATCATAGGAATAGTAATAGCAACGGAAGTATTAATCGACATGTAAATCGGAAAAATGCTTATGGCTTTATGCTGTAAGCATTTTTTTGCGTTGCTAAAGTGAATGGCTTATTTCTGCACTATGCTGATTGGAACGGAATAATTCGTACAAATGCATGTAAAAGTACTGAATGGGGTATGTAGTGGAATATAGAAAATTCAAAAATAAAGGAGAGGAAGTCATGATAAACATTAATTTAGCTGTCATTTATTACAGCATGAGCGGAACGAATTATCAGCTGTCGCGCTGGGCTGAGGAAGGTGCGAAAGAAACGGGGGCTGAAGTGAAGGTAATGAAGGTGCCAGAACTGGCACCAAGTTCCGTGATTGAAGGAAATCCTGCTTGGAAAGCTCACTTAGAAGCGACGGAGCAGGTGCCCGAAGCCACTTTGGAAGATCTTGAGTGGGCAGACGCAATAATTTTCAGTGTCCCGACGAGGTATGGAAATATGCCTTCACAGATGAAGCAATTTCTTGATACCACCGGCGGGCTTTGGAGTAAAGGCAAGCTGGTAAACAAGGTTGTGAGCGCAATGACCTCTGCCCAAAATCCTCATGGCGGACAGGAATCCACCATTCTATCACTATACACAACCATGTTTCATTGGGGAGCAATTGTGGCAGCGCCAGGCTATTCGGATCCTGTTTTATTCGGGGCAGGAGGCAACCCATATGGAACAAGTGTGTCAGTGGATCAAAACGGAAACATGCAGGAAGACGTTGAAGCGGCCGTCAAGTATCAGGCGAAACGGACCATTACATTGGCTGAATGGGTGAAAAAAGGCAATCAGTAAAACAATCTCCTTGTTTGCATGAAAAGGCGTCAAACCAGATCACTGAAAAATATATTGCAGTAAAATAAATACCTCCCTAAATTCAAGTGGTACAGACACAAACATGCTGCCGTCCGCATAGGTATGAAACATAGGCAAAGGCCCAATGAATTAGGGGAGGTAGAAACATGCCAGACATACTGACAGCAATTGGCTACCTGGTCAAAGAATTTTACTTATTAGTTTCTTATGTAAAAAACAATGCTTTCCCCCAGCCGCTATCAGCAAAGGACGAAAGGAAATATCTGCAGCTCATGGCCCAGGGTGACGGTGATGCAAGAAACATTTTGATCGAGCACAACTTGCGGCTGGTTGCGCATATTGTCAAGAAGTTCGAAAACACCGGTGAAGACACAGAGGATTTGATTTCTATCGGTACCATCGGACTGATCAAAGCGATTGAAAGCTATTCAGAGGGCAAGGGGACGAAGCTTGCCACATATGCGGCGCGGTGTATCGAAAATGAAATCCTTATGCACTTAAGAGCTACGAAGAAGACGAAAAAGGATGTTTCGCTGCATGATCCGATCGGTCAGGATAAAGAGGGTAATGAAATTTCATTGATTGATGTACTGAAATCTGAATCAGAGGACGTTATTGATACGATTCAGCTCAATATGGAAATTGAAAAAGTGAAGAAATATATTGACATCCTCGACGACCGGGAAAAAGAAGTGATCGTAGGAAGATTCGGGCTGGATTTGAAAAAGGAAAAAACACAGCGTGAAATCGCCAAGGAGCTCGGAATTTCAAGAAGCTATGTCTCCCGGATTGAAAAAAGGGCCCTTATGAAAATGTTTCATGAATTTTACCGGGAAGAAAAAGAGAAAAAGAAGAGCTGAACCGTCGAGCTGCCAGGTTAATAAACCAGGCAGCTTTTTTTGCTTCGTGGAATACTGCTGGGTTTTTTAAAAAGGCTGTTTTCGTAAACTTTGTTGCTGTGGAACAAGGGGTTGATTTCCGCTCCAGGGTGCTTCTCTTTCCGCGGGGCGTGCGCTGAGCCTCCTCTACTTGCTTCTGCGGGGTCTCATCTGTCACGCTGATCCCGCAGGAGTCTCCGCACCTTCCGCTCCAATCAACCTGCCATAACAATGGAATTGCCTCGAAAATTAATTAGTAACAACAATCTTTAAGAAAAGAGCCATAAAAAAATACAAAAAAGCGGAGAGAAAAACAGCTGTTTTTCTCTCCGCATTCAGTGAGTTTTACTATAGCTTTAATATTTGCCTTTTATCATATCTAAAAAAGCATGGTAAATTTCAATTCCTTGAAAGGTTAATAGACTTGAAGCTGTTGCTGAAAAGACGCCCACCATTAAAAAACGGATCCACATGGATACCACTCCTTCGTTTTAAAGTTTTTTACCCTTTAAAATTCAGGAAATTAGCCACATACTTGGAGCTGTAATGCACCGGATCCAAAAATAGAAAGCGCCGGATCAGTTTTACGGATGAAAGGCTGTAAATAAACAAGATCAATACAATAACGAAACTGATTTCTGATACCGGAGGAACAATAGCAGGCAATGGAACCTTTTTATCCTGTTCATCTGCTGAGTATTGAACCTTATCATCTTCAAAGGTACTTAGGATCCTGTGGTCTCCGGAAGAGTGGTGCACGGTAAATCCGGTGAACATGTGCAGCGCCGCATAGGCTGCAAAAACAATCAGCAATAAATGAGTGATTAGCGCTTTGCTCTTCAACCTGATCCCTCCTTTTTAGAAGTAATCCCATCATATCACCTTTTATAAAAAATACAATAAGGAAAAAGTTTAAATTTCAGAATCATTCGATTAAATTGAAAAATCCGCAAAAACCCCTATAATAGAAATATGGAACAGAAAGGGGAACAAATTCATGACATATTCGTTAACTTGGGATTTAGAGGTGTTTTTTAAAGGCGGAAGCTCTTCAGAAGAATTTCAGCAATTTCTGCAGGAGGTAAAAAAGCATATCCAGGAATTAGACAGCCTTGTAAGCGGATGGAGAGTCAGGTCAGAAGAAAAAGATCAGCATCTCCTGATCAATGCCATGGAGCTTTTTGAGAAAACCCGCATGAAAATAAGCCAGGCCGGCGCTTTTATCAGCTGTCTGGAAGCCCAGGATATGGCTGATGAAAAAGCGCATGAACTTCGCTCGGCAATTACCCAGGATTTTGCGGCATTTCAAAATGCCCTGACAAAGCTTGATCAAAAGCTGGTCCAGCTTGATGAAGAATTCTTCCAGTCCATACTTAAGCAAGAACCCTTAAAGGAATTGAAATACATACTGAATGAACGCAGAGAACAGGCGGGCAGCATGCTGTCTGTTGAAGAAGAATCATTGATTAACCAGCTCGAGGTGGATGGATACCATGGCTGGGGACAGCTTTATGATACAATTGTCGGCTCCATCCGGATTCCTTTTGAAGAATACGGGGAGAAACAGGAGCTGTCTGTTGGCCAGGCAGCAAATAAATTCTCTGATCCTGATCCTAAGGTAAGAAGCAGCATTTTCAAGGCGTGGGAGCAGGCATGGCAGGAAAAGAGCGATCTTTTGGCTAAAACGCTGAACCATCTTGCTGGCTTCCGGCTGAGTGTTTACGAAAAGCGCGGATGGAAGGATGTGCTGAAGGAGCCGCTTGATATAAACAGAATGCAAAAAGAGACTCTGGACAGCATGTGGGGAGCCATTGCCAGCCAAAAAGAGCCTTTGGTTAAATTTCTGAACCGCAAAGCGGAGCTTCTTGGAGTTGAGAAATTAAGCTGGTCTGACCTGGATGCGCCGCTTTCTTCCTCAGGAGAAGCAAAGGTGATGGATTATCAGGAAGGAGCGGCCTTCATTCTCAAGCATTTCAGCAAATTCGGGAAAAAGCTTGCGTCCTTTACAGAAAAGGCTTTCGAGGACAGCTGGATCGAAGCGGAAGACCGTCCAGGCAAGAGGCCTGGCGGATTTTGCACAGGTTTTCCTGTCAGCGGGCAATCAAGGATCTTCATGACTTATTCCGGGACACCCTCCAATGTATCAACGCTTGCCCATGAGCTGGGGCATGCCTTTCATTCTTTTGCCCTGAAGGAGACGCATCCCCTTAACCGGGGCTATGCAATGAATGTGGCTGAAACAGCATCCACCCTGGCTGAAATGATTGTATCGGATGCGGCTGTTAAGGAAGCGAAAAATGATGAAGAAAGGCTGGCACTTCTTGAAGACAAAATTCAGCGGTCTGTCGCACTTTTGATGAATATCCATGCCCGCTTTTTATTTGAAACAAGATTCTATGAAGAAAGAAAACAAGGAATGGTCAGCGCCGGACGCCTGAATGAATTGATGGAAGAAGCACAAAAAGAAGCCTATGGAGAAGCACTCAGCGAGTATCATCCGTCATTCTGGGCATCAAAACTGCATTTTTACATTACCGGTGTGCCTTTCTATAACTTCCCGTATACATTTGGATACCTGTTCTCCCTGGGAATCTATGCCCAGGCGTTGAAGGAGGAAGAAGGTTTTGAAGAAAAGTATATCGCCCTGCTTCGCGATACAGGAAGCATGAAGGTGGAGGACCTAGCCAAAAAGCACCTGAACGTTGACCTGGCGTCAAGCGGATTCTGGGAGGATGCGGTAGGCGCTTGCCTGAAGGATATTGAAGAGTTTCTTGACCTTACCAACCCTCTTGTTAAACAGGCATAATGAAGTATAAAAAAATGCCGCCTGTGTACTGCACCCCAAATGTT
>NZ_MLYQ01000179.1:0-2966 GCF_001866725.1 Bacillus sp. MUM 13 | reverse complement strand
ATATAAGAAATATAATTGTTTAATAAAAATATTTATACATTGAAAAATTAGTCAGGCTTTATTTTAAAATTGTTAGTTATCTTTTGGTCTATCGTTTGTTAGAATAGTAATATATTGCTAATAATAGGAGTTGGCTAAATTTTGGCAGATGTAAATTTTTTTCTCGCGTTCGGTGCTGGAGTTTTAAGCTTTATTTCTCCTTGCTGCTTGCCTTTATACCCAGCTTTTCTCTCTTATATAACAGGAATGAGTGTCGGGGAGATTAAGTCGCAAAATGTCATGCTACATAAAAGGAGTTTTCTGCACACCTTATTCTTTTTAATTGGTTTTTCTATAGTCTTTCTTGCGATTGGTTTTGGGACATCTTTGCTTGGTAATTTTTTTACCCTTTATAAAGATTTAATACGCCAGGTAGGGGCAATCATCATAATTTTCTTTGGACTAGTCATAATTGGTGTTTTTTCTCCTTCTTTTCTGATGAGAGACAAGCGATTTGAGTTTAAAAACCGCCCAGGGGGACTTATAGGTTCTGCACTCATTGGTTTAGCTTTTGCTGCAGGATGGACGCCATGCACGGGACCTATTTTAGGATCTGTTATTTATATGTCAACAAGTAATCCAGGTTCTGCATTAATTTACATGATTGCTTACATACTTGGCTTTGCCATACCGTTCTTTGTTCTTTCCTTTTTTATCGGAAAGATGAAGCTGGTAAAAAAATACAGCAGTTCTATAGTCCGGGCAGGGGGATACCTCATGATTGTAATGGGAATTGTGCTGTTTTTTGACTGGATGACAAAGGTATACATGGTTTTCACGCTGGTATTTGGAGGCTTTAAAGGATTTTGAATTCCTGAATTATGTAAGGCAGACGGTTTCTAGTGATGAATACATTGAAAATATTACTTGATTCGGATATATTAAACATTGTGTCTATTAGGGGACTAATGTGCCTTTCGAATTAATAATACGAGTTTTACACTAAATAATAGATTGTGTTTTTTGTTGTATTAAAGGAGGATCCGGCAATGGCCAGAATATTAATAGTCGATGATGCAAAATTTATGAGAATTACCTTATCCAATATTTTAACTAAAGCAGACCATGAAATTATCGGAGAAGGGGAAAATGGCAGAGAAGCAGTAAATCTGTATCGTGAATTGCATCCTGACCTGGTCACTATGGACATCACTATGCCGGTAATGAGCGGACTTGATGCTGTCAAAGAGATTAAAAGTGAGTTTCCTGATGCTAAGGTGATTATGTGTTCCGCTATGGGACAGCAGAAAATGGTTGTTGAAGCCATAGAAGCAGGGGCGAAAGACTTTATTGTAAAGCCGTTTGATGAAAATCGGGTTGTGGAAGCGATAAGCCGGGTTCTGGATTAAACCGTTTAGAGTACTAAACGGTTTTCATTATTTCTGGACAGCAAGAAACAATTATTTTGTTTCTTGTATTATCTATTATATAATTAACATAGGGATTATATATAAAGAGGATCTGTTTAACCCTTTATGTTGATTTTGGTTCATTGCATTTGGCGTAAAAGGCGTTACTCGCTTTATATCCAAAATATTGAGCGCGAGCCTTCCGCAAAAAGTGTGCATATGAAGCTGTAATCTATTGCAAGATAAACAGAGCCTATAAAAAAGGATGATAATAGGTGCTATATATTTCATCAGGATTTGCAATTGTCATGGCAATCATGGTTTTGGTCATTAGGGTGAAGGCGGCCAAAAAGCCAACTAATATAAGAAAAATCATTTTACCGCCTATATTTATGAGCACAGGGGCACTGATGTACCTTGTACCTGAGTTTCGATTAACAAAAAATGAAATTTTGGAAGCGGTCGTTTTTGGGGTGCTGTTTTCAATTTTGCTGATAAGAACCTCCAACTTTGAAGTTCGCGCTGACCAGATATACCTTCAGCGCTCAAAAGCATTTATTTTTATTTTGGGCGGCCTTGTGGTAGTAAGAGTCATTGCCAAACTTGTGCTGAGCTATAGTATAGAAGTGGGCCAGCTTAGCGGCATGTTCTTTTTGCTGGCATATTCGATGATAGTCCCTTGGAGAATTGCAATGTTTCTGCAGTACAGGAAAGTGAAAAATGAACACATGCTGAAACCGAAAATTCTTTAAACCCGCCTATTGCGGGTCTTTTGATATCGGTTCAGACTATAAGAATGATTATATTGGAGGTTTTAGAACAATGACTGAAATTATCTTAAATGATGTGCATATTAAAGCTGAGAATTTTACAGCAGAAAAGGCTGAAAATCACAAAGGAGAGAAAGAACTTAATAAAATAAGTTTTAGCTTTAAAGTTTCGAGCAGTGAATATCACGATATTACTGTACTCCTATATGGTCTTAACTTTGACGTGCGCGTTCCGGAATTTGATATGGAATTTCCCGCTACCATCCTTAATTACTCAACATCCATTACCAATTTATATAAGGAAAATGAGGTTGGCGATTTCAGTTTAGAATTGATAGAGATAACAGAATAGAGGTGTGACACAGATCTATTCTGTTATCTCTACTGTATGCGGGACTAAAACATTGTTTTTACTATATTTTCCTCAAGCGAACATTCTGTGCATGTCACTGTGATTTCCAATGCGTCTTCACTTAATGAATGAAGGGTTTCTTTTTTGCAGTTTTTACAAAATCTCTTTTCAGTAAACTTTTTCACTAAAAGGACTCCTTTCTATTCTATAATGCTCATCATTAAAATCAACTTGGTTTATCTATTTATTGTACCCTATTTTCTGTGATAGGTTCATAAGCGAAAAAAAGAGTTGACTTTATCTGTAGGTTCAAGTAATATTAAAAAGCTGTCAACGATAGCTGATTAACCAATGATTTTTGCGGATTGTTGAGTGAAAACATTGCTCTTTGAAAACTGAACAAAACTAAGCGCCAACGTTTTAAAATAGTGAGCAGACACTCTAAAAGCAAATGAG
>NZ_MLYQ01000178.1:0-366 GCF_001866725.1 Bacillus sp. MUM 13 | reverse complement strand
TTTTGTGCGCCTGGCATGGGTGCAATCTATAGGGTGGGAGTCCCGAACTGTGAAGGCAGAAGTAGCAGTTAGCTTAACGCAAGGGTGTCCATGGTGACGTGGAATCTGAAGGAAGCGAGCGGCAAACCTCCGGTCTGAGGAACACGAACTTCATATGAGGCTGGGTATCGCTGGACGAGTTTGCAAAACAAAACAAAGTCCTTTCTGCCGAAGGCGTTACAAAGTAAATGAAGCAGATAGATGGAGGGAAAGATTGTATTCTTACCCAGGGAGGTCTGACTGTTAAGCCGGGCACACTCGGTAACCTATTTAGTGATAAATAGCTGAACAGTCAGAAGTCAGCAGAAGTCATAGTACCAATGGTAT
>NZ_MLYQ01000177.1:0-303 GCF_001866725.1 Bacillus sp. MUM 13 | reverse complement strand
TACGTGTTGCTTGTTGAAGCAGAAACATGATCCTTCCTAATGGAGGAAGTGGTGAATCCACGGGGGACATTAGAAGGGCTGAAAGCAACTCCACACAAGAAGAATGACTGATTCACGTAGGAGCTTGATATCTATGTTGGAACGAATCTTATCATATCAAAACGTTACGAGCGCTCTCGTAAGAGTGGAACGAAATAAAGGAAGCCATGGTGTAGATGGGATGAGCGTACAAAACCTACGACATCATCTCATGGAACACTGGAGTACTTTAAGAACGGAACTGATAAATGGTACCTACTTTCC